>NZ_JAVIIW010000118.1:0-1657 GCF_033977205.1 Mesorhizobium album
CAGCTACGTGGACCTTGAAGCCCGGGTGCGGCGCAATCATCCGTTGCGGGCGATCCGGTTAATCGTGAGTGAGGCGCTGTCGGCGCTGGAGCGGGAGTTCGCGGCGCTGTACTCGCCGATCGGACGGCCCTCGATCCCGCCGGAGAAGCTGCTGCGGGCGATGCTGTTGCAGGCGTTCTATTCGATCCGCTCGGAGCGGCTTTTGATGGAGCGGCTGGAATACGACCTTCTGTTCCGCTGGTTCGTCGGCATCGGCATCGACGACGCAGCCTGGGACCATTCGGTGTTCTCGAAGAACCGCGACCGGCTGCTGGAGGGCAACATCGCGGCGAAGTTCCTCAGTGCAATCCTGGCGCAGCCCAAGGTGAAGAAGCTCCTTTCCACGGATCACTTCTCGGTCGACGGGACGCTGATCGCGGCCTGGGTGTCGATGAAGAGCCTCAGGCCGAAGGACGGTTCGGGCGAAGAGCCGGGGAATGAGTCAGGCGAGCCGCCGGCTCAGGGCGGTGGGCGTAACACGGAGGCGGACTTCCACGGCCAGAAACGGTCGAACGAGACGCATGCTTCGACCACCGACCCCGATGCCAGGCTCTACCGCAAGGGGCGGGGCAAGGAGGCCAAGCTCTGCTCCATGGGGCACGGGCTGATGGAGAACCGCCATGGCCTGCTGGTCGATGCCTGTCTGACGCTGGCCGACGGGCATGCCGAGCGAGTGGCCGCACTGCATATGATCGAACCCTGCGCCGACCGGCCGCTGGCGATCACGCTCGGCGCCGACAAGGCCTATGACGCGGAGGACTTCATCAACGAGTTGCGCTCAATGAAGGTGACGCCGCACGTGGCGCAGAACATGAACGGCCGCCGTTCCGCGATCGATCGCCGCACAACCCGGCACGGCGGCTATGCCGTCAGCCAGCGCATCCGCAAGCGCATCGAGGAGGCGTTCGGCTGGATCAAGACTGTCGCCGGGCAGGAGAAGACCAAGTTGCGCGGACGCGACCGCGTCGGGTGGGCCTTCATCTTCGCGGCTGCCGCCTACAATCTGGTGCGGCTACCGAAGCTCCTGGCGGTGCCGACATGACCGCGCCCGCGGGCTGCCAACTGATCGGCCGCTGGCGGATCATCGAAGCCGATCTGTGGGATCGCGGCTACCTGAACCTCAGCGGCTCCGCCATGATCACCATCGGCGGCGACAACAACGGCGAGATCGCCTTTGGCGCCCTGCAAGCCGGCCTCGATCTCAGCTACAGCCCCTCAATAGTTCACTTCACATGGAGCGGATGTGACGAGATGGACGAAGTCACAGGCGATGGCCATGCCGAATTGCTTGACGACGGCTCGATCGAGATCACATTCGCCTACCACAACGGTGACGAAGCCATCCTCAAGGCAATACGGCACACTTCTTCAACAGATGGGGTGATTGGGGTCTCTTCCGAGCCGAGATGAAGGCGGCTGCTCCTGTCGGGATGTGAGAACGTGGTCGATGTGGATCGCCACAAACATCAGGAAGGAGCAGCCATGAAGTATTTTGCCGGACTGGACGTGTCTTTGGAAGAGACCGCGATTTGCGTGGTCGACGAGGCCGGGCGGATCGTGAAGGAGGCGCGTGCGGCGAGCGAGCCGCAGGTGTTGAGCGAAGCGCTGCGGAAAGTCG
>NZ_JAVIIW010000119.1:0-1614 GCF_033977205.1 Mesorhizobium album
CTAGACGTTATGACCGTGGTCTGAGCGGCGGCCCGCCCTTAGTCTTTGCAGCTGTTAAGCAAACGGGGGTTGCTTCGGGGAGTGCCCGAGCCGAGCCCCAAGCGAAGAAAGGACGGGCCATGAAGCAAGATAGCGTCTTTTACGTCGGTGTCGATGTGTCGAAGGCGAAGCACGCCATTGCGGTTGCCGAGAGTGGTCGCAACGGGGAGGTCCGGTTTTTCGGCGAGATCGAGGCGAGGCCGGCGGCGGTCGAGCGCTTCGTGCGCAGGCTGGAGAAAAAGCGTCCTCGCCTGCATTTTTGTTACGAAGCCGGCCCGACCGGCTACGGGCTCTACCGGCAGATCGTCGAGCTCGGTCAGCGCTGCGATGTCGTTGCGCCTTCGCTGATCCCCAAGCGTGCGGGCGAGCGCGTCAAGACCAACCGGCGCGATGCGGTTAGCCTAGCACGGCTGCTGCGGGCCGGAGAACTGAAGGGAATCTGGGTTCCAGACGCGGTGCATGAAGCGGTGCGCGACATGGTGCGGGTGCGTGCCGCGGCGAGCGAGGATCTGCGCAAGAAGCGCCAGATGCTGCTTTCGTTCCTGCTGCGCCATGGCCGGGTGTTTAGCGGCCATAAGCATTGGAGCCGGGCCCATGCCCGCTGGCTGGCGGCGCAAAAGTTCGACCATCCGGCCCAGCAGATCGTGTTCCAGGACCAGGTCGACGTGATCACCGATGCGCAGGCTCGGCTGGAGCGGCTGGATGCGCAGTTGGCCGAGCTGGTGCCGAGTTGGTCGATGGCGCCGGTGGTGGCGGCCTATCAGGCGCTGCGTGGTGTGTCCTTCATCGTCGCCGTCACCTTTGTCAGCGAAGTCGGCGATGTCCGCCGCTTCGACAATCCGCGCCAGCTGATGGCCTTTCTCGGCCTGGTGCCCTCGGAGCGCTCGACCGGCGACACGGTCAAGCGCGGCGGCCTGACATTGGCCGGCAATCGCCGCGCCCGCCGCGTCCTGATCGAAGGCGCCTGGGCCTACCGCTATCCCGCCAGGGTGACGGAGCCCATTCGGGTCCGGCTCGAGGGTCTGCCGAAGGCGGTGCGCGAGATCGCCTGGAAGGCGCAGACCCGGCTTTGCGCCCGCTACCGGCGCCTGATGGCCGCGGGTAAGAAGAAACCCATCGTCGTTGCGGCGATCGCGCGCGAGATGGCGGCGTTCCTGTGGGCCATCGGCCACCAGGTCGAACCGGTGCGTTGAGATGCAGTGCGCTTCTTCATCGAAGATCAGGATCCCGATAAGAAATCCGGCGCGGGCGCCGCCGGATTGAAGGCTCTGCCCGCGCCGGATCTCTCGGCGGAAAAACCGGGCAGCACGGCGACGGGATGTGGCCACGGTGGGGAACTCCCGTCCCTAACTATGTGGCTGGGCATCAGCCCAACGCCCGATACTAGACAGGGATAGCCCAGGACGGATTACGGAAGTGCGGTAACCAACCCGCGGATAAGAGCTGGATCAACCGTCGTCTCAAGCCCATCCCGTCTCCGTGCTGCCCCCTCATCAATGACGAACAAAACCTGTGGCAAAAGACATAGGGCGAAAAAACGTCATCCCTCATTCTTGACCACGGTCATAAGAGTTA
>NZ_JAVIIW010000120.1:0-1591 GCF_033977205.1 Mesorhizobium album
CATGCTGATCCTCTTTGCCGCCGCCAGGTTGCGGAAGAGGCCGGCGGCGTTGGCGCTCGAAGATCTCGATCGAGACCTCGTTCTCGCCTTTCTCGACGAACTCGAAGAGAAGCGGAACAACACCGTCGCCACGCGCAATGCCCGACTAGCTGCGATACGATCTTTCTTCCACCATGTGGCAGCGGCCGACCCGGCGTCCTTTGGTATCGCGCAACGCGTGCTGACGATCCCCACAAAACGGGCGCACATTGAGGTGACGCGCCACCTCACCAACCCAGAAGTGGACGCAATCATTGCGGCGCCCGATCTGAGGACGCCCCGTGGCCGGCGCGACCGCGCGTTACTGCTGTTCCTGGCGCGGACCGGCGCGCGGGTCTCCGAAGCCATCAGTGTCAATGCTGACGACCTTCAGTTGGAGTGCCCGCGTTCGCAGGTGCTGTTGCACGGTAAGGGGCGCAGAGATCGCGTCATCCCCGTTCCTCAGGATCTGGCGAGAGCGCTGGCGGCCTTGTTGCGCGAACGCGGAATCGCCAACCACGAACCACGACCGATCTTTGTCGGCGCCCACAATGAGCGCCTGACGCGCTTCGGGGCGACCCACATCGTACGACGAGCGGCGGCCAAGGCAGTGGCCATAAGGCCGGACTTGGCCGAAAAGCCCATATCGCCACACATCTTCCGGCACTCCCTCGCCATGAAGCTTCTCCAATCCGGCGTGGATCTTTTGACGATTCAAGCCTGGCTCGGGCACGCACAGGTCGCCACCACCCACCGCTATGCCGCCGCGGATGTCGAGATGATGCGCAACGGACTCGAAAAGGCGGGCATCGAGGGCAATTACGGCGCGCGCTTCCGACCCACCGATACCATTCTGCAACTGCTGAACAGCATCTAAGCTAAAACATTATGTGGCGGAGGATGCCAGATTTGGCAGACCCCGGCTGGCGCCGAGACGCCTCCGCCACAAAATCTCACCCGATGCATAAATGCGGGTCGAGCGCGAGCACCTGCTGCACCATTCGCGCCAGGCTGTTGATTCCGCGACGCATGTCGGTCGCGCCGCAGCACAGGTAAATCCGGTCGGTCGGCACCACTGTGATCACCTGGTCAACTCCGCCAGGACGATACGCAGGGCTGTCGGATCGACGGTCCCGTCGATCCGCAATCGCGCGCCGCTCGCAAAGGCCACGACGATCCTGCCGGCCGGGCCCGGGCAATCGGCGACGGCGCGTTCGACCTCCGGCAGATCGTTCACCTCGATCCGCGCGAAGGTCGCCACCGCCTGGTCGACATCGACGTCGCCGGCCATCTGCTTGCGCCACGCATAGAGCTGCGAAGGAGCTACGCCGAACGCTTGCGCGACCTCGGTCACCGACGATCCCGCCGCGCTCGCAAGGTCGACCAACGCGCGCTTCTCCGCGCAACTCCACAGTCTCCGTTGACGCGCGCGGCCGGGCATCGTTGCACCATCTTCAGCCGCTGCGGTGCGGCTGATATCGGCGACCACATCGCCCTTTGCATGCTCCAATGTCATGGCGCGAAAGCTCCATGTTCATCGGCCTATTGCAAGGTGCCTTGATGCACCGCTTAC
>NZ_JAVIIW010000121.1:0-1583 GCF_033977205.1 Mesorhizobium album
GATCGTGTCCCCGCCGCCATCGAGGCGATGGCACAAGAAGCGCGCGAAGGCCGCATGGACCGGCGCGAATTCCTGGCTCTCGCCAGCGCCTTCGGTGCATCGACCGCGCTTGCCTATGGCATGATCGGTCTTGCCGTTCCGACCAAGGCGCTCGCCGACGAGCCGAAGAAGGGTGGAACACTGCATGTCGCGATGTCGGTCAAGGCGCAGAAGGATCCGCGCACCTATGACTGGACGGAGATGGCAAACATCACCCGCAGTTGGCTGGAGCCGCTGGTCCGCTACACGCACCAGTTCACTTTCGAGCCGGTCCTGCTCGAAAGCTGGGACGTGAATGACGAAGCCACCGAATACACTCTGCATCTGCGCAAGGGCGTCACCTGGAACAACGGCGATGCCTTCAACGCCGATGACGTGGTCTTCAACCTGAACCGCTGGTGCGAGAAGGGTGCCTCCGGCAATTCCATGGCGGCGCGCGTCGGCGCGCTGGTCGACGCAAAAACCGGCAAGGCGAAGGACGGCGCGATCACCAAGGTCGACGACCACACGGTCAAGCTGAAGCTTGCCCAACCCGATATCGCGATCATACCGGGCTTGACCGATTATCCGGCGTTGGTCGTGCATCGCGACTTCGACAAGGATGGCGCCGACCCGATCAGGAAGCCGATCGGCACCGGAGCCTTCGAACTGGTATCCTATGCGGTCGGCCAGAAAGCGGTGGTCAAGCGTCGCGAGAACGGCAAATGGTGGGGTGGCGAAGCGCCGCTCGACAGCGTCGAGTTCATCGACTACGGCACCGACTTCAACGCCACGCTCAATGCCTTCGATTCCGGCGAGATCGACCTCGATTTCGAAACGCCGGCCGACTTCATCGATGCCCTCGACAAGATGGATCTGGTGAAATCGGAAGTCGCGACGGCGACCACGCTGGTTGCCCGCACCAACATCACCCACAAGCCCTACGACGACAAGCGGGTGCGCAACGCGCTGCAGATGGCGGTCGACAACAACGCCGTGATGCAGCTCGGCTACAACGGCCGCGGCACGGTCGGCGAGAACCACCATGTCAGCCCGATCCATCCGGAATATTATCCGTTGCCGAAGAAGACACGGGATGCGGCCGGCGCCAAGAAGCTGATGGCCGACGCCGGACAGGCCGATTTCGAGCACGAGCTGATCACTGTCGAGGACGAGTGGCAGAAGAACACCGGCGATGCGATCGCCGGCCAGTTGCGCGATGCAGGCATCAAGGTGAAGCGCACCGTGCTGCCCGGGTCGACCTTCTGGAACGACTGGACGAAATATCCTTATTCCTTGACCATCTGGTATATGCGCCCGCTCGGCGTCCAGGTGCTGGCGCTGGGCTATCGCAGCGGCGAGGCCTGGAACGAGACGGCCTACTCCAACCCGGAGTTCGACGCCAAGCTCCAGCAGGCGCTGTCGCTCGTCGACGTCGCCAAGCGCAAGGAGGTGATGAAGGATGTCGAGCAGATCCTGCAGGATTCCGGCGTCATCATCCAGCCGTTCTGGCAAAAGCTCTACTGCCACATGAACAAGAAGGTGAAGAACTACGCAATGCACCA
>NZ_JAVIIW010000122.1:0-1562 GCF_033977205.1 Mesorhizobium album
TCCATAAACGTGCGTATTTCACTGCGTTTACAATGAGTTGCGCGCGATTGAAAGCGCCTTGACTGGCGTGGAGGGGTCGAAGAGCGCTGTTTGTCGCCAAAATAGTGTCACCGGCGCGTGCGGCGGCGGCCGGCATGGGTCGGCGCGGGGCCAACTGCGATGCCGGGGTCAGTTCAGGTCGGCTTGAGGCGGGTGAAGATGACGAGGTTGTAGGCCACGACCGAGGACCAGACGTAGGTCTTGAAGTGATCGAGGCCGCGCCAGGTGCAACGCGCCAAACCGTAAGCACGCTTGAGGCATGAGATGCCGGCCTCGATGCCGGCACGGAAGTTGCGCAGCTTGCGATAGACCCATTTGCTTCTGACCATGTCCTCGATGCTGAGGCCAGCTTTCTTGTGGAAGGCCATGTCGCAAACGCCCCAGGCTTTCGCCGTGGCCAGGTTGGCGCGAGTGGCGAAGCCCCCGTCGGCGGCCGCCTGCCGTGGTGCCTGACCATAGAGGGCGATGTGGCGCAAAAGCATCGGCAGCAAGCGGTCGCTGTCAGCTGGGTTGCCTTTCTCGATCATCAGATCGAGGATCATGCCGCTCCTGCCGGTGGTGAGGTTGAGCTTGTGGCCGTATTCGGTATCGCGGCTGCCTTTGACGATGATATCGGCATGCTCTTCGAACAGGCTGACCAACTTCTCGCCGGCGGGCACCGGCTCGCCGGCCAACACCCGCCGCTCGCTCTGTCTGATGATCCGTTCGACCAGCGGCCGATAATGACGAACCTGGATCTGCCACAGGGCTATGGACGGTGTGCTGGCCACGGCCAAACGCTCGCTCGCCTGCTCCAGATAGGCCAAGGTCGCACGGGTGATCGTGATCAGCTCGCGGTAGAGTTGGACGCGATTGGGTCGACCGCGCGTGAACTGGATCTTGCGAGCCCGCCTCTTGGCTGCACGGCAGTGATCGCGCCATGCCATGCTGGTGCCACCACTCAAGACATCAGCCCGCTTCAAAAGGCGCACCATGACCCGCACGGCATCCCAAAGCAGGCTGTTGTCGCTCGGCTCGTGCATGAGTGCCGAGGTCACGGTGCTGTCCAGCCGCACCACCGCGCCGTCTTCGAGCTTCGCTTGCCGAGCGCTCGACAGCAGTACCCGATTGATCTCTTCCCAGGTCGCGGGCCGCAGCGCGCTGATCGTCTTTTGCAGCACTGACTTCTGGGGGCTCCATGACAATGGTAGGCGGGCAAAGGCGCGAAACGAGGCAGAGTCCTCAAGATGGAACGCCAGCTCCTGATAGCTCAACTGCCGGTATTGCTTGAGAAGCGCGCAACGCAGCACCGCTTCAGCAGGCAGGCCTTGCCGTCCGGTGGCCTTGACGCCAACCCGGACCAAATCACGAGCCACCAAGCCAAGCAGATCGCAATGCTCATCCAGCCATTGCGACATCGCCTTCAGCTCGTGGCCGATCTCGTGCGCGGCGAAAAGATCGAATATGGTGGCTTGGACGGTGCGTTCTTGGCGCATTGTCGGCTCCGGCGGTGGCAGGACTTTGGAATCAGTGGCATGATCCAA
>NZ_JAVIIW010000123.1:0-1562 GCF_033977205.1 Mesorhizobium album
GAGATCGGCGCCAAGATCGGCATCCCGTACGAGCACCTTTTGCCTTACGGCCACGACAAGGCGAAGGTCTCGGCCGAGTTCATCAAGTCGGTGAGGAACAACAAGGACGGCAAGCTGATCCTGGTCACCGCCATCAACCCGACGCCGGCCGGCGAAGGCAAGACGACCACCACCGTCGGCCTCGGCGACGGCCTCAACCGCATCGGCAAGAAGGCGATCGTGTGCATCCGCGAAGCCTCGCTTGGCCCGAATTTCGGCATGAAGGGCGGCGCCGCCGGCGGCGGCCTGGCGCAGGTGGTGCCGATGGACGACATGAACCTCCACTTCACCGGCGACTTCCACGCCATCACCACCGCGCACAACCTGCTTTCGGCGCTGATCGACAACCACATCTATTGGGGCAACGAGCTCGGCATCGACATCCGCCGCGTCGCCTGGCGCCGCGTCATGGACATGAACGACCGGGCGCTGCGCGAGATCATCTGCTCGCTGGGCGGCGTCGCCAACGGCTTTCCGCGCGAGGCCGGCTTCGACATCACCGTCGCCTCCGAAGTGATGGCGATCCTGTGCCTGGCCACCGACCTCAAGGACCTCGAGAAGCGCCTCGGCGACATCATCGTCGCCTACCGCCGCGACAAGTCGCCGGTCTATGCCCGCGACCTCAAGGCCGACGGCGCCATGGCGGTGCTTTTGAAGGACGCCATCCAGCCCAACCTGGTGCAGACGCTGGAGAACAACCCGGCCTTCGTGCATGGCGGCCCGTTCGCCAACATCGCGCATGGCTGCAACTCGGTGGTCGCCACCACGACGGCGCTCAAGCTTGCCGATTACGTCGTCACCGAAGCCGGCTTCGGCGCCGACCTCGGTGCCGAAAAGTTCTTCGACATCAAGTGCCGCAAGGCGGGCCTGAAGCCGGCGGCGGCCGTCATCGTCGCCACCGTGCGCGCCATGAAGATGAATGGCGGCGTCAAGAAGGAAGACCTCGGCAAGGAAAACATCGAGGCGGTCAGGAAGGGCTGCCTCAACCTCGGCCGCCACATCGAGAACGTCAAGCAGTTCGGCGTGCCGGCGGTGGTGGCGATCAACCACTTCACCACCGACACCGAGGCCGAGATCCAGGCGATGAGGGACTTCGTCAAGGCGCAGGGCGCCGAGGCGATCCTGTGCAAGCACTGGGCGCAGGGCTCGGCCGGCATCGAGGCGCTGGCCAGGAAGGTGGTCGAGATCGCCGAATCCGGCGCCTCGCAGTTCTCGCCGCTCTACCCGGACGAGATGCCGCTGTTCGAGAAGGTCAACACCATCGTCAAGCGCATCTACCGCGGCGACGAGGCGATCGCCGACAAGGCGATCCGCGACCAGCTGCATGCCTGGGAGCAGGCCGGCTACGGCCACCTGCCGGTGTGCATGGCCAAGACCCAGTACTCGTTCTCGACCGACCCGAACCTGCGCGGCGCGCCGACCGGCCACACCGTGCCGGTGCGCGAGGTCAGGCTTGCGGCCGGCGCCGGCTTCGTCGTCATCATCTGCGGCGAGATCATGACCATGCCCGGCCTGCCCAAGGC
>NZ_JAVIIW010000124.1:0-1440 GCF_033977205.1 Mesorhizobium album
TGCATCATGTCCTGCGAGGGGATGCCGTCGGTGATGCACACGCAAAGCTTGATGCCGGCATCCGCCGCCTCCATGATCGAATCGGCGGCGAAGGGCGGCGGCACGAAGACGATGCTGGCCTCAGCGCGGGTCTCGCGCACGGCGCCCTTGACGGTGTTGAAGACCGGAAGGCCGAGATGCGTCTGGCCGCCCTTGCCGGGGGTGACGCCGCCGACCAGCTTGGTGCCGTAGCGCTTCATGTCCTCGGCATGGAAGCTGCCGATCTTGCCGGTAAAGCCCTGGACGATGACGCGCGTGCTGCGGTTGAGCAGGATTGCCATTTCTCGACCTCCCTCAGGCTGCTTTTTTGTTCTTGGCGGCCTCGCGCCAGGCGGCGACGGCCTTCTCGGCGGCTTCGGCGAGCGTATCGGCGACGATCACCTTCTCGCCGGAATCGGCCAGGATCTTGCGTCCTTCCTCGACCTTGGTGCCGGACAGCCGCACCACCAGCGGCACGTCGACGCCGACCTCGCGGATCGCCTTGATCACGCCCTCGGCGACCCAGTCGCAGCGGTTGATGCCGGCGAAGATGTTGACCAGGATGGTCTCGACTTGTCTGTCGCCGAGCACGGCGCGGAAGGATTTGGCCACCCGCTCGGGCGAGGCGCCGCCGCCGATGTCGAGGAAGTTGGCCGGCTCGCCGCCGGCGATCTTGATCATGTCCATCGTCGCCATGGCGAGCCCGGCGCCGTTGATGATGCAGCCGATATTGCCGTCGAGCCCGACATAGGAGAGGCCGCGGTCGCTGGCGAAGGTCTCGCGCGGGTCTTCCTGGCTCTTGTCGCGCAGCTCGGAGATTTCCGGGCGGCGGAACAGCGCGTTCTCGTCGAACGACATTTTGGCGTCGAGCGCGACGAGGTTGCCGTCGCGGGTCACCACCAGCGGATTGATCTCCAGCATCGAGGCGTCGTAGTCGCGGAACACCTGGTAGCAGCCCATGATCGTCTCGGTGGCCTTGCCGATCAGGTTGCTTTCCAGGCCGAGGCCGAAGGCGATCTCGCGCGCCTGGAAGCCCTGCATGCCGACACCGGGATCGACGGTGGCGCGGATGATCGAATCCGACTGCCGCTCGGCGATCTCCTCGATCTCCATGCCGCCGGCGGCCGAAGCCACGATCATGACGCGCTCTTCCTTGCGGTCGAGCACGAAGCCGAGATAGAGCTCCTGGGCGATGTTCACCGTCTCCTCGACGTAGAGGCGCGACACCAGCTTGCCGCGCGGGCCGGTCTGGTGCGTCACCAGCCGGCGCCCCAGCAGCGCCTCGGCGGCGTCGGAGACTTCCTTGTCGGAGCCGCACAGCTTGATGCCGCCGGCCTTGCCGCGGGCGCCGGAGTGAACCTGCGCCTTCACCACCCACTTCGAGCCGCCGATCTCGCGCGTCCGGTAGGCGGCCTGCTCGGG
>NZ_JAVIIW010000125.1:0-1427 GCF_033977205.1 Mesorhizobium album
GAGCAGTTCGATGCTGCGCGCGAGGCCCGGTTGCTTGCGGATCAATCCGGCGCGCTCGAGGGTGAGCACCATCTGATGGACGGAAGGCGCGGTGACGCCGAAGAAGCGCTGCATGTCGCGTTCGGCCGGCGAGCGACCGTTGACGAGGCCGTAGGTCCAAATGAAGGCGAGATACTGGCCCTGCTTTTCGGTGAAGCGGGGTGGAGCCTGCGGCTGTCCGTCAAGTAATTGATTCATTTTCCGATTCTTCCGGAACCTCCGCACCCGAAGGAGGCCATCCGGATGAATGTACGTTATCGCGTCGATCTCGACCAACCCGAACGCGACGAACTCATGAGCATGCTGCGCAGCGGCAAGCATCCGGCGCGCAAGCTCAAGCGGGCCCAGATCCTGCTCGCTGCCGATGCGGGCCAGAGCGACGAGACCATCGCCACGACGGTGGTGGTCGGCGGCTCCACCGTCTACCGCACCAAACGCCGCTTCGTGGAGATAGGGCTGGAGGCGGCGCTTAGCGAGGAGCCGCGCCCCGGGGCGGAGCGCAAGCTGAGCGGCAAGGAGGAAGCCTTGCTGGTGGCCACCGCCTGCTCCAACCCACCACCGGGCCGCAGCCGCTGGACGCTGGAGCTGCTGGCCGACGCGTTCGTCAAGCTGACCGAGCATGAGCAGCTGTCGCGCGAGACAGTGCGCCGGCGCCTGGCCGAGAACGACCTCAAGCCGTGGCGCAAGGACATGTGGTGTATCCCCAAGGTCGATGCCGAATATGTCGCGCGCATGGAGGATGTGCTCGACCTCTACGTCGAAGCGCCCGACCCGAAGCGGCCGGTGGTGTGCTTCGACGAAAGCCCGACCCAGCTCATCGGCCAAGTGCGCCAGCCGATCCCGGCCGCACCGGGAAGGCTGGAGCGCTACGACTGCGAATACAAGCGCAACGGCACCGCCAACCTGTTCGTCTTCCTCGACGCACACCGCTCCTGGCGCAAAGTGAAAGTCACCGAGCGGCGTGCGGCCGACGACTTTGCCCACTGCATGCGCGACCTCGTCGATATCCATTATCCCGAAGCCGCGCGCATCCGCGTGGTGCTCGACAATCTGTCGACCCACTCGCCCGCCGCGCTCTATCAGGCCCTGCCGCCATCAGAGGCGCGACGCATCCTGCGACGACTGGAGTTCCATTACACGCCAAAGCACGCCAGCTGGCTTAACATGGTCGAGATCGAGATCGGCGTCCTGCGCAGCCAGTGCCTCGACCGCCGCATCGAAAGTCGCGACAGCCTCCTTGCCGAGGTCGCCGCTTGGGAAAACCAGCGAAACGCCAGCGGCGCCCGCATCAACTGGATGTTCTCGACCGAACAGGCCCGCCTCAAATTGGCCAAAGCCTATCCAAAGCCCACCGCCAAAGAGTCATAATCCCTGTGCAGTGCCACTAG
>NZ_JAVIIW010000126.1:0-1378 GCF_033977205.1 Mesorhizobium album
TCGTCATGTATGGACGGCCCCTCTTGGGCAAGAGGCAAAATAGCGGCGACGGCGTCAGTCTGGAGCGGTCATGTATTCGGCCTTTGGTGCGGTCGAGTGCGATGACCGCTGGCCCGCAAGGGTTACGCGGATCGGGCTCCAATCATCCCAGCGCGCTTTTCAAGCGCGATGACGAAACGGAATCTCCCGACCCAGGTCCTGACCATTTTGCCGTGCTGCCTTTCTGCTCCTTACGCTGTTAAGGGCCTCGGTAGCGGCCTATGCCGCAACCGGCGCCCTGTATTCTTCGGCCCTGTATTCTTGGCCCGAGGTGAGCATGGCCCAGATGATGCGGGCGGTCTTGGCCGCCTGCGCCACGACCGCGACCTTGACCGGCCGCCTGGCCAGCAGGCCGCGAATCCAGGGCGAGCCTCTGTCGGGCCTGGCCCTGACCTGACGCAGCCAGGAACTGGCGCCGAGAATGAGCAGCCTTCGCAGGTCCCTATCGCCGGCGCGGCTGATATGACCGGTCAACTTGTGCTTGCCGCCGGTGTCATGGCTCTTGCGAGTCAGGCCCAGCCAGGCGGCGAAGTCCCGGCCCGAGGTAAACTGGCGGCCGTCGCCAATGGCTGCGATGGCCGCTTGCGCGATGATCGGGCCGACGCTCGGGATCTTCGTCAGCCGCATGGCCGCCCGATCCTGCTTGACCTGGTTCACGATTTGCTTGTCCAGCCGGCCGATCTCGGCATCGAGGGCGCGCCATTGCCCAGCCAGCGGCGTCAAGCAGGTCAGCAGCGCCGCGGGAATGGCTTCATCCGACGCCTCGATGCGCTGCAGCAGGGCTTCGAGGCCCGCAGTCCCCTGGGCGCTTGTCTGGCCCATCTCATAGAGCAGGCCACGAATAGCGTTGGCCAGTTGCGTGCGCTGGCGCACCAGAAGGTTGCGCGTGCGATGCTGCGCCCTGGCCCATTGCTGCTCGACCGTCTTGATCGGCACAAAGCGCATCTTCGGCCGGCTCACCGCCTCGCAACAGCCTTCCGCGTCGCGGACATCGTTCTTGTTGCGCGGCACATAGGGCTTCACATAGGCCGGCGGCATCAGCTTGACCTCATGGCCGAGCGCTCGCAGCGTGCGGCCCCAGTGATGGGCCGAGCCGCAAGCCTCCATGCCGATCAGCGCCGGCGGCTGCGCGGCGAAGAACTTCACCATCTGCGCACGGCGCAGCTTGCGCTGCACCACAACCTGCCCGGTCGCATCCACGCCGTGCACCTGAAACACGTTCTTGGCCAAATCGATACCAAATATGATAGCTTGCATGACGGACGGTCTCCTCCACTGGGGTTTCAACACGGCCAGTTTGGCACATTCGATGCCGCAAGGGGCCGTCCACCCATCATCC
>NZ_JAVIIW010000012.1:0-156832 GCF_033977205.1 Mesorhizobium album
CAGCGCTTCTTCGGCGTCACCGCGCCTTCCGTCCATCAGATGGTGCTCACCCTCGAGCGCGCCGGATTGATCCGCAAGCAACCGGGCCTCGCGCGCAGCATCGAACTGCTCGTCGAACCCGACAGCCTACCCAGGCTACAACCCATCGAAACCGTCAAATCCTCTGTGCAGAGGTACTAGAGCAATTCCAGGAAAAGTGCGGAACGGTTTTCCGTCCGGAATTGCGTCAAAACAAAGAGATAGAGCCTGTCAGCGCATCGGAAGCGGTTTCTTCAGGGTCTTGAGCAGCGCGCGCTGGATGAGCTCGTTGCCGGCGACGACCGAGCCGCGTTCCAACATTTCCTGTCCGCCCTCGAAGTCGGAGACGAAGCCGCCCGCCTCCCGGATCAGCAGCAGGCCGGCGGCGATATCCCAGGCGGAGAGGCCCACTTCCCAAAACCCGTCC
Source organism: Mesorhizobium album (assembly GCF_033977205.1). Lineage (NCBI taxonomy): Bacteria > Pseudomonadati > Pseudomonadota > Alphaproteobacteria > Hyphomicrobiales > Phyllobacteriaceae > Mesorhizobium > Mesorhizobium album. The sequence continues at coordinate 446 of NZ_JAVIIW010000012.1, forward strand.
ATGCGGCCGGCGGCGACATAGGCGAGATCGAGGGAGGCTGAGCCCATGCGGCGAACGCCGGAGACTTCGGCCATGACGTTGCGGAGTTCGATCAGGAAGTTGCCGTGCTGGCCGCGTCCGAGATGCGGCACGCCGCAGCCGATCACGGCATCGGTGAGCTTGGTGCGGCCGGCAACGCGCAGCCGGCGGTCGTTCATGAAGGCGCCGCCGCCGCGCTCGGCGGTGTAGAGCTCGTCCATCGCCGGATTATAGACGACGCCGGCGACGATCTGGCCCTGGCGCTCGAGCGCGATCGACACCGCGAAAAGCGGGATGCCGTGCAGGAAGTTGGTGGTGCCGTCGAGCGGGTCGACGATCCAGCGATGCTGGTCGTCCTCGCCAGCGACGGCGCCGCGCTCCTCCATCAGGAAGGCGTAGCCCGGCCGCGCCTTGGACAATTCGGTGAAGACGATCTCTTCCGCCTTACGGTCGGCCTGGCTGACATAGTCGCCCGGCCCCTTCATCGAGACCTGCAGGTTCTGCACCTCGCCGAAATCGCGCGACAGCGACCGGCCGGCCTTCATAGCGGCCTGGACCATGACATTGAGGATCGCGGAGCGTGCCATTTCTTTTTTCTTCCTGCTGTTGGTCGTCTACTCGGCGCGGCGCACGTAAGTGATCTCGTTGGTGTCGACGACGATGCGCTCGCCGGCCGAAATGAAGGGCGGCACCAGGACGCGGACGCCGTTTTCCAGCACCGCCGGCTTGTAGGAGGAGGCCGCCGTCTGGCCTTTCACCACCGGATCGGCCTCGGTGATGGTCAGCGTCACCTGGTCGGGCAGCGAGATGCCGATCGGCCGTTCCTCATAGAGCTGAACCGTCACCATCATCCCGTCCTGCAGGAAGGCTGCGCGCTCGCCGACAAAATCCTTGTTCAATTCGAGCTGCTCGTAGCTTTCGGTGTCCATGAACACCAGCGCGTCGCCCTGCTCGTAGAGGAAAGAGAAATCCTTCATCTCCAGTCTGATCTGCTCGACGGTCTCGGCCGAGCGGAAGCGTTCGTTGAGCTTGGTGCCGTTGATCAGGTTCTTCAGTTCGACCTGGTTGTAGGCGCCGCCCTTGCCCGGCTTGACGGTGTTGGTCTTGACCGCCACCCACAGGCCGCCATCATGCTCGATGACATAGCCGGGACGGATTTCGCTGCCACTGATCTTGGCCATGATGAACTGATCCGGAATGAGATTTTTCCGCGCGGAGCGCGCTTTGGCGCCTCCAAGACCACAAATTGCACCGAGTGGCAAGGGAGCGAGGCAAGGGAGCGTCACGGAGCCGGCCGCCGCGGCCAAGCGCCTTCAGGGCAGCCGGTTTGCCTTCTGCAGCGCCTGCTTGGTCTGGTCGTCGTCGAGGCCTTGCAGGAAATCGTCCATCTCAGGGTCGATCAACCCGGCGCGGCGGGCGAGAATGTACCAGGCTCCGGCCATGATCAGGTCCGGCTCGGTGCCGATACCGCCCATATAGAGCCTGGCGAGGCGGTTCTGGGCGGCGACATTGCCGCCCTCGGCCGCGCGCTTCATCCAGGCGAAGCCCGATTTCAGGTCGCGCCCGCCGCCACGGCCCTCGATCATCCAGCTGGCCAGATCGATCTGCGCGGTGTCGTAGTTCTGGCGGGCGGCCTGCGCCAAGAGGATGCGCGCCTTGGCATCGTCGCGCGGTCGGCCGCCGGCGCCGTTGGCGTAGATTTGCGCCATCGCGTATTCGGCGTCGGCAAGGCCGGTATTGGCGGCGCGCTCATAGTAGACCGAGGCCTTGCCGATACCGACATCGCCCGGATCCTGCTGGACGAGCAATTGCGCGAAGTTGAACTGCGCCAGGCGGTTGCCGGCCTCGGCGGCGGCCTGCATCAGGGCATAGGCTTCCCTGTCGTCCTTCTTCACGTAGCGGCCGTCGAGCAGCATCAGCGCATACTGGAACTGCGCTTCCGGCACGCCCTGCTCGGCAGCGAGTGCATACCATTTCGCCGCCTCGGCCGCGTTCAGCGGCACGCCGAGCCCGCGCGACAGGATTTCGGCGACCAGCGTCTGGGCCGCGGGGTCGCCGTTCTTGGCCCGGGCCATGGCGAGGTTATAGGCGGTCTTATAGAGCCCGCGCTGAAATGCGCCGTAGGCGGCGTCCGGCGGCTTGGCGCCGAAGCGGTCGGGATTGACGGTATCGGCCGATGGCGGTTGCAGCGTCGCCGGCTGGGGCAGCGGTGTCTCGATCGGCTTGTTTGTATGCGCTGCGTCCAGAGTCGGGACGCCTGTATTTGGAGCGCCAGTGCTCGGGGCACTTGCACCCGGCGCGGTCGTGTCGGGTGTGCTCGTGTCCGGTCTGGGCTGCGGCACCGGCACGGTCTCGGCGGCCGTAGCCGCGGCCGCCTGGATCGTCAAGGCAGCGGCCAGCGCCGCAAGGGGAAGCCGAGGCCAGCGCATGTCAGTCCTCGAAACGCGGCGCGGTTTCGTCGAGCAGGGCGTTGGCTGCGGCGACCGCGACGCGCGGGTCGAGCCTGTTGGCAAAGACTGCGCTGGAGAGCGCCACGAACTCGGCCCCGGTGGCCGCCACCGTCTCCACCGAGGCGAGATCGGACCCAGCCATGACGATGCAAGGGATCTGGATCATCTGCGCCCACCACTCGCCGAGCGAGAGATTGCGCGGATGCGGCTCCGGCTTGTTGTCGTAACCGAAACGGCCGAAGAACATATAGTCGGGCCGCTCCTCGCCGAGCTCCAGCGCCTCGTCGCGGGTCTTGGCGCCGCCGGCGCCGACCATCATCTTGCCTGCCAGGCGCTCGATCGTCTCGGCGAGGTCTTTCCGGCCGGCTTCGACATGGATGCCGTCGGCGTGAACGCGGCCGGCGATGCGGCTGTCGCCGGCAATGATGACGGCAATGCCGCAACCTTGCGCGACTGGCACGATCTTCTCGGCGAAGGCCTGGAAGGCGGCATCATCCATACCGTTGTCGGGCAGGATCAGCGAGGCGATGTCGCCACCGTCGAAGGCCGCGCAGATGTGGTCCGCCGACGCAAGCGGCGGCGCGATCAGCACGATACGGCAGCGGTTGGGCGGCGTTAAATCGTTCATTGGCCTTCGATCCCGGTTTTCGCCTATGCCGGGCGAAGATGGTTGCATTGCGGCATAGAGCAAAGCGTCCGGCTTGAACAGGAGGGCGAAGCAGGATCGTTGGGCTCCGGGGCCGCCGCCGGGGTCCCCCCTGGTCTAGACTTAGGGGTCACGCGTCCGGTAGGCCGAAGACGGCGCACGATCTGGCGATTCCGCGCAATTGATGTTCGCCCAAAGGGACCAAGGGCGTTGATGTTTCCGCCGCGACAGCCCCCGAGATCAGCACACTCCGTCCAAGCGGCCGGCACAGGCCTTCGAGCCTGCTGACGAGATTCACGGCCGGGCCGATCGCGGTGAAATCCAGCCGGTCGGCTGTGCCGACATTGCCCCACACCATGTCGCCCAGATGCAGCGCCATGCCGAACTGCAGCTGGGGCATGCCCTGTCTGGTACGGACCTGGTTGAGCTGCGCCATTCCCGCCCGCGCTGCTGCGATCGCGCGCAACGCTGCCTCGCAAGCCTCTGAAGCCGAGCGCTCGCCGACAGGAAAGATCGCCAGCACCCCGTCGCCGATGAATTTCAGCACCTCGCCGCCAAAAGCGTGAACGGCGCCGGCGATGCGGTCGAAGCTAGCGTTGAGCGCCGCCACGACCTGTTCGGCGTCCGTCTCCTCCGACAGGGCGGTAAAGTCGCGCAAATCGCTGTAGAGCAGGACGGCGCGGATCGTCTCGCCAACCTCGCGCCGAGAACGGCCGGCCAATACCTGCGCCGCGCTTCGCTGCCCGAGATAGGCCTGAAGCAGGGCCGACAGCGCCGACCTGGCGGCGAGAGCGGCAAGTGGCGGCGGCGAAGCGCGCCACATGGTCCAGTGTGTTCGTTTCGTGCTCCGCGAGAGGACGGGCCGCGACCCAATTCAGCTTTGGATTCTCGGATTGCGCATCCTCACGCTCAGGCCCAACCGTGTAATCGTACACAACACCGGTTCCCAGTCGCGCCAGCCATTCGCGTCCGAGATCGCCCTCCCCGGCTCCAGGCATCGTGCCGGCACCAAAACCCAGCGCCTCCATGACGACGCCTGTCTCGGCCCGCCACAGCCAGGCGCGGCGCGTTATGATCGGATGCGGCGCGGCGAGCGTCAGGGCTCCACCGGCGAGCGGCAGCCCATCGTCAACCAGCCGCGCGCCGAGGGTAGCCAGAAAATCATCCGGTTGGACGGCGCCGCCGGCGCAGTCGACCAGCCAGGCGAGAGTTGAGGAAAGCCGCATCGACACGATCATGCTTCGGCGTTCCGTTGCTGTCACCAGCGCGAATCAACCCAAGGAGATTTTTGTTGAACGGAAGGGCGATTTAGCTTCGAATCGAAAGCGCTGGTCAGGCGCCGCCTGTCGGGCGAGCCATGTTGCTGCACGCATACTCGGGAGATTTCGATGGCTGAACCCTTGATCGTTCGTCGTGAGGTGCAGATCGCGGCGCCGCCGGCGACTGTCTTCGCCTTCCTGACAGATCCCGACAAGATCGTGCGCTGGATGGGAACGGAGGCAACGGCAGAGCCCAACCCCGGCGGTCTTTACTTGTTGAATTTGGCGGGAAGAGCCGCGGCACGCGGCCAATTCACCGAGGTCGTACCCGTCCACCGCCTTGCCTACAGCTTCGGCTGGGAGGGCAACGACCGGACACCGCCCGGTTCGAGCCTTGTTGAAATCGATCTGGTCGAAGAGTCCGGCGGAACGCGGGTCAAGCTCACCCATAGCGGCCTTGCCAACCGAGAGATTTGCGACAGCCATGAGAAGGGCTGGACGCACTATCTGAGCCGGCTCGCAATCACCGCCGCCGGTGGCGACCCGGGACCGGACAAGATGTAGGGCTGCGGCCGCGATTGCCGACAGCCAACGACACCAACCGCTAGAGCTGCAGCTTGTAGCCGATATGACTGGCCTTGAAGCCGAGCCGTTCGTAGAAGCGGTGCGCGTCGAGCCGGCTCTTGTTGGTGGTCAGTTGGACGACCCTGCAGCCGCGCTCGCGGCATTTGCCGATCGCCCATTCCAGCAGGCGCTGCCCGAGCCTTTCGCCGCGCCGGTTCACGGCGATGCGCACCGCCTCGATCTGGCCGCGCCAGGCGCCCTGCGACGACAGCCCGGCGAGAAAGCTGATCTGCAGCGTGCCGATGATATCGGCGCCGTCCGTCATCACCGCGAGCAACTGATTCGGGTCGCTGTCGAGCGCCGCGAAGGCATCCAGATAGGCCTGCGCCAACGGCATGTTGGTGTCCTCGCGGGCGCGGCCAAGCATGTCATCAGCCAGCATTGCGACGATTGCCGAGAGATCGGCTGCTTCCGCGCGGCGGATATGGACTTCGCTCATCGTCAAACCTCATGCTGCGCCGGCGACCCCTTATGCATAGCCCTGGCCTTGCTGCAAATCGGAAAGGCCAGGTTACGGACAGTTGATCGTGCCGATCGGCTGGCGCGGCGCATTGGCTATCGCGGTGTTCCGCTTTGTGGTCTATTGCAGGTCTCCCGCCATCCCCAGCCGTTCTCAGCCATTCCAATGTCAGGTCTGCTCAGCGATCCCTGGTTCTATACCGCCGCGATACCGGCGGTCATCCTCGTCGGCCTGTCGAAAGGCGGCTTCGGCGGCGCCGTCGGCTTCGTCGGTGTGCCTTTGATGGCGCTGACCATTCCGCCGGTGCAGGCCGCAGCCATCCTGCTGCCGATCCTCTGCCTGATGGACATCGTTTCGGTTTGGACCTGGTGGGGCGTCTATGACCGCAAGATGCTGGTCGACATGATGCCAGGCGCCGTCATCGGCATTGGCCTCGGCTGGCTGACGGCGGCCCTGGTGACCGAGGAGATGGTGCGGCTGATCGTCGGCGTGGTCGCGCTGATCTTCGTCTTGCGCTGGATCTATCTGCAGTTCCGCCACGGCGCCGACCACGCGGCGGAGCCGAACCGGATCGCGGCCGCCTTCTGGGGCACGGTTGCCGGCTTCACCAGCTTCGTCGCCCATGTCGGTGGCCCGCCCTTCCAAGTCTACGCGCTGCCGATCCGGCTCGACCCGAAGGTGCTGTCGGGGACGGCGGCGATCTTCTTCGCCGTCACCAACGCGCTGAAGCTCGTTCCCTATTTCGCACTCGGCCAGTTCGACAGCACCAATCTCACCGCCTCGTTTGCGCTGATGCCGTTGGCGCCGCTCGCCACCATCGCCGGCGCCTGGCTGGTGCGCCGCATGCGGCCGGAAGTCTTTTATCCATTCACCTATGCGACAGTGGCGGTGGTGGCGGTCAAGCTGCTCTGGGACGGTCTTGCTGGCCTGATGTAAACGGCTGGGCGGCGCGACGGCCGCCCGGACCATTCGATGTCAAGCGGCGCTCGGCACCATCTGGCGGCTGCCGCCAAAGCCAAGCGCGGCGCCGGCCGCAACAACCAGCGCCATGACGGCCAGGATGCCGATATCGTGCACGGTGGGCTTCAGCACCATGTCGGCGATGATCACCAGCATCACCGCATAGTCGAGGCGCGCCCAACGCATCATGCGCTGGCCAATGGCGAGAGCGGCGGGCGTCACGCCCTCCTTAGCGATCATGGCGCCGATGCGCTCGCCGGTCGGCTTGAAGACCAGCATGCCGATCGAGAAGGTCGTGGCGTAGCCGGCGAGGCCGATGATGATCCACAGTTCCGAGAAGCCGACCCAGAAGCTGCACATGATGAGGCCGAAGGTCAAAGTGAGCATCGACATCGGCGCGAAGTAGCGGCCGCCAAGCTGGCCGCTGGCGCGCATCGCCTGCAGCTTGTCCTCGATGTTGCCGGCGCGCTCGGCAAGCACGCCGAGCAGGAACAGGACGAAGCCGCCGCCGACCCACAGAATGGCCGAGACGACGTGAAGGAATTTGACGATCGAGTACCAGTCCATGGTGTGCTCCTGAATGTCTTTCATGATCTGCGGCGCCGGTTTGCGCCGGCCGCTGCCAGGAGCGGCGTTTTGCGCGGAGCGTGTTTCGGAACGATGTCGCGAAGGACAGGTCTCTGTTTCATGTGGAACCTGGAGCGGCTGGCCGCGACCTCATCCTGAGCATTGCCTGGTCATCGACGCCGGGACCGGCGTGGAATCGCCTGACGATCGAGCCGGTTCAGCACCGCAACAGCCATTGCTGTTCGCCTTCATCGCCTTGCCCGCGGTCTGGAGGAGTTGAGGCGATCCGGGATCGCAAGGGCTGTCCTGTTCCGGCACAGGAAAGTCCGTTCGATCGAAAATTCCGCCCGGCGTTAAGACTTCATTAAGCTTTACAGGCGTTTACTGAGGCCATCCAGTTTTGCTGGATTCTTACCGAGTGGTTGGAGCCACTTTGTTTGACGCCTCCCTGTTAAACTCCTGAGAGCCGCCTTATCCGCGGCTCTTTTTTTGGCCCCTTGGCGGCCGGCAGGAGCGCCTCCCGGCGTTAACCGTTTGTTAAACATGCGCTTGCCTTCGTGGGCATCGAAGCGCATTTTCAAGCCTCAGTCGTTTAAGGGTGCAGGACGTATCGGCAAGGATGCCGAATCGGCTTGCGGCAGTGCAGGGGCGTATCGATGAACGAGCCTTCGAAGGGCAGCGCGAAAACCATCAAACTGGCGGAGCGCCGGGTTTTCTCCCAATCCTTCAAGCCGCTCTACCAGGAGGGCATGGGTCTGGTCGAGCAGGCGGCCGAATATCTCGACGGCAAGGGCAGGCTCGAAGCCAAGAAGCTGTCGCGCACAGCGGCGACGCTCTATGCGGCCGAATCGATGCGGCTGACAACCAGGCTGATGCAGGTCGCCTCGTGGCTGCTGCTGCAGCGGGCGGCGAACTCCGGCGAGATGACCCGCGACCAGGTGGCTTCCGAAAAATCCAAGGTCCGGCTCGACACCGCTTCCGCGCATGACGAAGCGCTGGGCTGGAGCGAGCTGCCGGCGGAATTCCTGGACCTTGTCAAACGCTCGCTCCGCCTGCAGGCGCTTGTGCGGCGCATGGACGAGGAAATCTATGGCGCCGCCACCAACGATAACCCGGCCGCCGGCCGCCGCGCCAACCCGGTCTCCGACCAGATCAGCCTGCTGAACACAGCCTTCGCCCGCGGCTGACAGGCCGCTTGATAACTCTGTTCCAATCGGCCGCGTAGGTCGCCCTGCGCAGGCCGTTTCTGGTTTGTTCACATTTCGCTGGCATCCCCGTGCGTCGAAGCTAGACTTGGCGCATGGGGGAAACGATTCGCATCATCGGCATCGATCCGGGACTGAGGCGCACCGGCTGGGGCATCGTCGATAGCCTCGGCAATTCGCTGCGCTTTGTCGCTTCCGGCACCGTGCGCTCCGACGACAAGGCGCCGCTCGCGGCAAGGCTCTGCCAATTGCATGACGGGCTGGCCGAGGTGCTGCATCAGGCGATGCCGCAGGAGGCGGCGGTCGAGCAGACCTTTGTCAACAAGGACGCGACGGCGACGCTGAAGCTCGGCCAGGCGCGCGGCATCGCCATGCTGGTACCGGCGCGCGCCGGGCTGGTGGTCGCCGAATACGCCCCCAACGCGGTCAAGAAAGCGGTGATCGGCGTCGGCCACGGCGAGAAGAAGCAGATCCACATGATGGTGAAGGTGCTGATGCCAAAAGCGGTCTTCGAAACCGACGACGCCGCCGACGCCTTGGCCATCGCCATCTGTCACGCGCATCACCGCCAGAGCGTCGCCTACCGGATGGCGATTGCCGGATAGGTATGTTCTTGACTTGTTCCGGTTGTTGGAATATTTCTTACTTGTAAGAAAGGATTATTCCATGCGTGTAACCAGCAAGGGCCAAGTGACCATTCCGCGCGATCTGCGCGAGACATTCGGCATTGTTGCCAACAGCGAAGTGATCTTCGGCATAGAAGGCGGAAAGATCACAATCACGCCCCGCCACGACAAGGGACGGCAGGCAGATCGCGAACGGCTCGCCCGTTTTCTCGCCGCGCTTGATCGGCTGGAGGGCAGCGGCGATCAGACGATGAATGCCGATGACGTCATGGCCATGACGCGGGATCGCTGATCTTGGCCACGCTTGTCGACAGCAATGTTCTTATCGATGTCGCCGTTCGCGATCCTGTCTGGCTGAAATGGTCGCGGCCGAAAATAGAGACTGCGCGCAAGCGAGGCAGCCTGATCATCAACCAGATCATCTATGCCGAGTTTTCGATGCGCTACGATACGATCGAGGAAGTCGACGACGTGTTGCCCGAGGATGAGTACCGACGTGAAGGGTTACCCTTCGAAGCGGCCTTCGCCGCGTCGAGAGCATTCTTGATCTATCGCCGGCAAGGGGGACCGCGGGAGAAGGTCATGCCCGATTTTTTGATCGGGGCGCATGCCGTCATCCGAGGCTATCCCATCCTTACGCGCGATCCGGTAGGTTTCAGAAAATACTTTCCGGATGTCGAACTTATCGCGCCTGACACCCATCCCTAAGAAAGCCCTCGGACATGATCGGTAAGCTGAAAGGCACGCTGGACGAGATCGACGAAGACTCCTGCCTCGTCGACGTGCACGGCGTCGGCTATGTCGCCTACTGCTCGGCGCGCACGCTGGCTTCCCTGCCGGGGCCCGGCGAAGCGGTGGTGCTGTTCATCGAGACCTATGTGCGCGAGGACATGATCCGGCTCTACGGCTTCCAGACCACGCTCGAGCGCGAATGGTTCCGGCTCCTGATGAACAATGTGCAGGGCGTCGGCGCCAAGGTGGCGCTGGCGGTGCTGTCGACGCTGGCGCCGGCCGATCTCGCCAATGCGATCGCGCTGCGCGACATCGCCATGGTTTCCCGCGCTCCTGGCGTCGGCAAGAAAGTGGCCGAGCGCATCGTGACAGAGCTGAAGAACAAGGCGCCGGCCTATGCCGGCTCCGCCAACGGCACGATCGCCCTCAAGCAGGAGCTTGGCGAAGGCGTGGCGGCGGCGCCCATCACGGACGCGGTCTCGGCTCTGGTCAATCTCGGCTATTCGCGCGACATCGCCGCCAATGCGGTGGCGGCCGCGCTGAAGTCGGCCGGCGAAGGGGCGGATGCCTCGAAACTGATCCGCTTCGGCTTGAAGGAGCTGGCGCGGTGAGCCAGCGCTTGTCCCGCCATCAGCCATATGCAAGGAAGGCCGCATGAGCCTTTCGCCCCGCCTCATTGCCCCCGACAAGCGCGGCGAGGATGCCGACCAGACCTTGCGTCCGCAGTCGCTCGACGAGTTCGTCGGCCAGGCGGCGGTGCGCGCCAATCTCAAGGTCTTCGTCGATGCCGCCAAGAGCCGCGGCGAGGCTCTAGACCATGTGCTGTTCGTCGGCCCGCCCGGCCTCGGCAAGACGACGCTGGCGCAGATCATGGCGCGCGAGCTCGGCGTCAATTTCCGCTCGACCTCGGGGCCGGTCATCGCCAAGGCCGGAGATCTCGCGGCGCTGCTCACCAATCTCGAGGAGCGCGACGTGCTGTTCATCGACGAGATCCACCGGCTCAATCCGGCGGTCGAGGAGATCCTCTATCCGGCGATGGAGGATTTCCAGCTCGATCTCATCATCGGCGAGGGGCCGGCGGCGCGTTCGGTCAAGATCGACCTTGCGCGTTTTACTCTCGTTGCGGCCACGACCCGGCTAGGGCTCCTGACCAATCCGTTGCGCGACCGTTTCGGCATTCCGGTCAGGCTCAATTTCTATACCGTCGACGAGCTGGAGCAGATCGTGCGCCGCGGCGCCCGGATTCTCTCGATGCCGCTCGGCGACGACGGCGCTCTGGAGATCGCGCGCCGCGCTCGCGGCACGCCGCGTATCGCCGGCCGGCTGTTGCGCCGGGTGCGCGATTTCGCCTCGGTCGCCGGCAACGGCCATGTCGACAAACACATTGCCGACGAAGCGCTGACCCGACTGGAAGTCGACGGGCTCGGCCTCGACGCGCTCGACCGCCGCTATCTTTCGATGATCGCCCGCAATTTCGGCGGCGGGCCGGTCGGCATCGAGACGATCGCCGCCGGGCTCTCGGAGCCGCGCGACGCGATCGAGGACATCATCGAGCCCTATCTCATCCAGCAAGGCTTCATCCAGCGCACGCCACGCGGCCGCGTGCTCACTGCCAATGCCTGGCGGCATCTCGGCCTCGATGCGCCGAAGGACCTCGCGCAGCAGCAGATCAGCCTGTTCCAGGAAGAGTAACGGATATTTGTTCTCCGGATGCGCGGGGAATAGCCCGTCTGCGCGAAAATTGCTTGCGTCCGCCAAGGTGAAGGCACAATTGCCGCGTCTAAGGCAAGTTGCTTGATGGAATCCCAAGGGGCTTGGGCTGACCGATGATCACCAGACGTGGCTTTCTGCGCCTTATCGGCGGCTCGTTCCTGTCGATGGTATCGCTCAGCGCCTATGCAATCGGCATCGAGCCGATGCTGCTCACCCATGTGAAGCGCTATTCCCTGACGCCGCCGCACTGGCCGGCGGGCCTCAAGCTGCGCATCGCTGCACTTGCCGACATCCATGCCTGCCGCCCCTGGATGACGCCCGAGCGGATCGGCTCGCTCGTCGAGCAGGCAAACGCGTTGCAGCCGGATCTTGTCGTGCTGCTTGGCGACTACGTCGACGGCATGCAGATGGTGACGGCCGACGTGCCTGCGCCGGAGTGGGCCTCCGCCTTGTCGGGGCTGAAGGCGCCGCTCGGCGTGCACTCGATCCTCGGCAATCACGACTGGTGGCACGATCATGCCGCGCAACTGGCCGAGGCCGGACCGACGGTCGCACGCCAGGCACTGGAGAGCGCCGGCATCCCGGTGCTGGAAAACGACGTCGTGCGACTGGAGAAAGACGGGCATGGCTTCTGGATTGCCGGACTTGCGGACCAGCTGGCAATCCGGCCGAGCAAAGCCTTGGGCCGCCACGGCTTCAGGGGCCTCGACGATCTCGACGGCACGCTCGCCAAGGCGAACGATGGCTCGCCCGTCATCCTGCTCGCGCATGAGCCCGATATCTTCCCGAAAGTGCCCTCACGGGTTTCGCTGACGCTTTCGGGCCACACCCACGGCGGACAGGTTCGGCTCTTCGGCTATTCGCCGGTGGTGCCGTCCGACTTCGGCAACCGCTACGCCTATGGCCATGTCGTCGAGGACGACCGCAACCTGATCGTTTCCGGCGGACTTGGCTTCAGCATCATGCCGGTGCGTTTCGGCATGCCGCCGGAGATCCTGCAGATCGATCTCGGGTAGTTCCAGGTATTTCTTACACGATTGCGGACGGAAGACCGCCGAGCACTTTTCCCGGATTTGCTCAGTGAAGTGACCTGATCGCGTCCATCACGTTGGGCTCGGCCTTGTCGCCGCCGAAGGCATCGACGATGCCGAAGGCGCCGCCATAGCTCCAGACCGACCAGGAAAAGCCATGCGCCTCGGCGCGCGCGATCATGTCCTTGACATAGGCGGCGCGGTATTCGGCGGGCATCACATAGGCGCTGCCGTATTCCTGGCGGATCATGCCAAACTCGCCGAGGGTGATGTCTTCCGGCTTCACTCCGTTGGCCTTGCCCCAATCCTCGACGGTCTTGAAAGGCGCATCCATCAGGCCGACGAGCTTATCGGGTGTGTCCATGTTGACGACCTGCTCATCGAGATAGGCAAGCATGCCGCTGCGGCGCGTCCATGGCGCCTCGGCCCTGATCCTGTCGCGGATCGTGTCCAGCACCACGTCGAGCCGGGCGCGCGGCACAGCGGTCAGCGGATAGGGCAGGCCGGTGACGTAGCGGATGAAATCGCCGGCCCAGGTCGCGCCCTGATGTGTCAGCAGAAACGGATCGTAGGAATGGAAGGCCCAGATGATGTTGTCGTCGGGGATCGCCTTCGGATCGATCTTGGCCAGCGAATCCGCATTCGAATAGCAGCCTCCGGTGAGGATCAAAGTCAGCCTGGTGGCGGAAGACCGCGCGGCCGCGAACAATTTCTTCTGGCGGTCCGGCCACAGGTTCGTGCCGGTCTCGTCGCAATCGACGATCGGCTCGTTCATCAGCTCGAAAGCAACCTGGCTTGGATCTTCTCCCGATAGCGTATGCGCCATCTTGCGCACGACCTCGACATAGGCGTCGAAGGTGGCGGGGTCGTCCATCACCTCGCTCATGCCGATCTTGCGGTTGCCGCCGGTCGGGATGAGATGCAGGTCGACGATCACTTTCAGGCCCGCGCGATTGATCATGCGCGCGGAATCCAGCACTGTTGTGTAGAGCTCGTCGCGCAACGCAAGCGTCTCGTCGGACAGGAAGGGCGAGGGGTCGACCGGCATGCGCAGGAAATCGAAGCCGGCATTCTTCAGCGCCTTGAGGTCAGCCTCCGTGAGGAACTTGCGCCATTCCGGATAGGGTAGGATGGCCTTCGGGTCGTTCCATTTCTCCTCGCCGGTCCAGGTCGTCCACTGGTCGAGATTGAGGCCGCGCTTCATCGAGAAGGTCGCCGCCTTGGCCGGCAAGGCCAGGGCGGCAAGCGCCAGCAGCGCCGCCGTCAGGGTCTTGATCATCGCGCCCAACAATGCCATCCGATTCCCGCGCCACGCGCGCACCGCATTGTTCTGTTCAGCGGTCTGGGAGCGCGCGCGAACGAACAGGTGCCCGTTCGGGCCTGAAAAGGAAAGCGCGATGGACGATCATGGTGAATCGGCGGCACTCGGCGCCGGGCTTTCCGGGACGCTGACGGAATTCGGCCATCGCCTGATGGCGCGGGTCTACTATGCCGACACCGACTTCTCCGGCGTCGTCTACCATGCGCGCTATCTCGAATTCTTCGAGCGCGGCCGTTCGGACTATCTGAGGCTCGCCGGCGTCCATCACACTGAGCTCGCCGAGGGCAAGCATGGCGAGCGCATCGTCTGGGTGGTGCGGCGCATGGAGATCGACTTCCGCTCGCCGGCCCGCATGGACGATATCCTCACCATCGACACGCGCACGCAGGACATTTCGGGCGCCCGCATCTTCATGGCGCAGCAGCTGAAGCGCGGCGGCGAGGTGCTGGTCGAGGCTAAGGTCGAGGCGGCGATCATCGGCGAGAACGGCCGGCCGCGCAGATTTCCGAAGGAATGGATCGCTGCCTTCATGCCGAAGGCGGGCGATTGATTTCATCTCGCGCCGGCTTCGGCTTAGGGCGTTAACCGGCTGCGTCCAGGCATGGCGCCGGCCGGGTGGGCGCGGCAATGCGCCGCGCTTCATATCCTAACCCATCCTTAACCATAACGGTTCATGAAGGAATTGGTGAAGATCGGCGCAATTCGTGCGCCTTCCTTTCACCAATATTTGCCCTGAAAAGGCCGCGAAACGGTGCATTCGGGGCTTGTGCCGCAAGCTTCAAGCTTCGCGCGATCGGACCAAAGGGATGCCCATGGGCCAGCCGCCAGCGATGCCCGGAAAATTCTTAAGGACGTAACCATGGAAAACATCGCACTCGCCGACCCGGGCGCGCATTTGTCGATATGGGGCCTGTTCATGCAGGCCAGTTGGGTGGTCAAGCTGGTGATGATCGGCTTGCTCTGCGCCTCGATCTGGACCTGGGCGATCATCATCGACAAGCTGGTCGCCTACAGCCGCATGCGGCTGGCGCTCAACCGCTTCGAGCAGGTGTTCTGGTCGGGGCAGTCGCTCGAAGATCTCTACCGCACGCTGTCGGATCGCAAGACCACCGGCATGGGCGCGATCTTCGTCGCGGCCATGCGCGAATGGAAAAAGAGCTTCGAGAAGGGCGCGAAATCGCCGCTGGCGCTGCAAACCCGCATCGACAAGGCGATGGACCTGGCGCTCACCCGGGAGATGGAAAGGCTGGAAGGCCGCCTCGGCTTCCTCGCCACGACGGGTTCGGCTGCCCCCTTCATCGGCCTGTTCGGCACCGTCATCGGCATCATGACCTCATTCCAGGCGATCGCGGCCTCGAAGAACACCAGCCTCTCGGTTGTGGCGCCCGGTATCGCGGAGGCGCTTCTCGCGACGGCCATAGGCCTGCTCGCGGCGATCCCCGCCGTCATCGCCTACAACAAGCTGTCATCGGATGCGAACAAACTCGCGGTGCGCATGGAAGGGTTCTCGGACGAGTTCTCCGCCATACTCTCGCGCCAAATCGATGAAAAAGTCGCGCAGAAGGCCTGAGGAACGATCATGGGTATGTCTGCTGCTAGTGCAGGTGGCATAGGGCGGGGCGGACGCGGCCACAGGCGGCGTGGCCGCCATCATGGCCTGATGTCGGAAATCAACGTCACGCCGATGGTCGACGTGATGCTGGTGCTGCTGATCATCTTCATGGTCGCGGCGCCGCTCTTGACCGTCGGCGTTCCGATCGATCTGCCGGACACGCAGGCCAAGGCGCTGAACGTCGACACGCAGCCGATCACCGTGTCGATCAACGCCACTGGCCAGATCTATCTGCAGGAAACCGAGATTCCGATCGAGGAGCTGGTGGCCAAGCTGCAGGCGATCTCGAAGACCGGCTATGACGAGCGCATCTTCATCCGCGGCGACAAGTCGACGGACTATGGCACCGCCATGAAGGTCATGGCCCGCATTTCGGCGGCCGGCTACAAGAATATCGGCCTGGTCTCGCTGCAGGAACAGGATCAGTAGACGCCAAATGCGGACCGGCCTCACCTCCTCGGTGATCTTGCATGCGGTGGCGCTGGCCTTCGGGCTGTTCACGCTGTCCTCGCCGCCTGCGATGCCGGCGACCGACGTGGAGTCGGTGGCGGTCGACATCGTGCCGATGGAGGCTGTGGCGCAGTCGCTGCAGGGCGACAAGAAGGCCGTCATGCATGAGAAGCCGGCGCCTGTTCCGACGAAGCGCCCGGATATCGTTCCCAATGCTCAGAAGGTCGGCGAAAACAGCGTCGACACCGACAAGCCGGTGACGGACGAGGCCAAGCCGAAGCCGGTCGAGAAGACATCGGCGCCGCCGCCGGCGCCGACGCCGACCGAGAAGCCGGCCGCCGAGGACGTGCCGAAGCCGCAGGAAAAGCCGAAGCCGGTGCCGGCAACCGAGGTCGCGCCGACGCCTGCGCCGAAGGAAGAGGTGAAGCCCGAGCCGGTCAAGCAGACGGATCCCAAGCCGACGCCGGCCAAGGAGCCGGCTCCGACACCGCCGAAGGACACGACCGCGGCCATCCAGCCGAAGGAAGAGGTCAAGCCGGACGCTGTCGCCCAGGCGATCGCCAAGGAGCAGCCGACCGAGGAAGCCAAGCTTCCTGACTCCGCTCCGGCGCCGGAGGCGCGGCCAAAACCGCAGCCTGCCCAGGCCGAGAGCGCCAAGGCGCCGGACCGCAAGGATGCGGAAAAGCCCGTCAAGGAGGCCTCCTCGAAGCCGAAGTCGGACGAGAAGCAGTTCAACGCCGACGAGATTTCAGCATTGCTCGACAAGCAGAAGCCGTCGGGCGGCGGCGCCAAGCGCTCGACGCAGCAGGCATCGCTCGGTGGCAACAAGGATCAGGGCCAGAAGCTTTCCAAGTCGGAGCAGGGAGCTCTCGAAGCTCAGCTCGGCGGCTGCTGGACCTTGCCTGTCGGGCTGGAAGGCTCGGAGAACTTCGTCGTCGTCGTCCGGTTCAATCTCGACACCAACGGCAAACTCGACGGCCGGCCATCGGTCGAGCAGTCGAGCGGCAACCGGCAGTTCGACGAAAGCGCCGTGCGCGCGGTTCAAAAATGCGACGTGGCCGGCCTGCAGGTTCCCGCCGGCAAGCAGGACATCTGGAACGATATCCGGGTCACCTTCGATCCACGGGAGATGCTTGGCCTCTAAGGCCGGTATCTGAACCATCAAAGAAGAAAAGCGAGAAGACATGAGATCTTTCCTCAAGCCGCTCCTGACGATCGCAGCCATGGCGCTGGGCATGACGGCCGTCGCCACCCTGCCGGCCCAGGCCCTCGTCGAGCTCAACGTCAACAAGGGCAATGTCGAGCCGCTGCCGATCGCCATTACGGATTTCCAGTCCAACGATGCGCTGGGCGCCCAGATCACGGAAATCGTTACGGCCGATCTCAAGCGGTCCGGCCTGTTCGCCCCGATCGACAAGAGCGCCTTCATCGAAAAGATCTCGAGCCCCGACGCCACGCCGCGCTTCGATGACTGGAAGGTGATCAATGCGCAGGCGCTGGTCACCGGCAGCGTCGGCAAGGAAGCCGACGGCCGCATCCGCGCCCAGTACCGCCTGTGGGACACATTTGCCGGCCAGCAGATGGCCGGCGAGCAGTTCTTCGCCAACGATGCCAACACCAGGCGGGTCGCCCATATCATCGCCGACGCCATCTATGAGCGGCTGACCGGCGAGAAGGGCTATTTCGACACCCGCGTCGTCTTCGTCGACGAGTCCGGCGCCAAGAACGCGCGCAAGAAGCGCCTCGCTATCATGGACCAGGACGGCGCCAATGTGCGCTACCTGTCGGACGGCCGCTCGATCGTGCTGACGCCGCGCTTCTCGCCGAACCGGCAGGAAATCACTTATATGTCGTACGAGAGCGGACAGCCGAAGGTCTATCTCCTGCAGATCGAGACCGGGCAGCGCGAGCTGGTGGGCAACTTCCCCGGCATGACGTTCGCGCCGCGCTTTTCGCCCGACGGGCAGAAAGTGATCATGAGCCTGCTGCGCGACGACGGCAATTCCAACATCTTCGCCATGGATCTGAGGAGCCGCTCGACCACCCGGCTCACCAATTCGACCGCCATCGACACCTCTCCGTCCTATTCGCCCGACGGCAGCAAGATCGTCTTCACTTCGGACCGCGGCGGCCGCGCACAGATCTATGTGATGGGCGCCGACGGCTCGGGCCAGACCCGCATCTCCTTCGGCGACGGCGTCTATTCGACGCCCGTGTGGTCGCCGCGCGGCGACCTCATCGCCTTCACCAAGCAGACCGGCGGCGAGTTCCAGATCGGCGTCATGAAGACCGACGGCTCGGGCGAGCGCATCCTTTCTTCCGGCTTCCAGCAGGAAGGGCCGACCTGGGCGCCGAACGGCCGCGTGCTGATGTTCTTCCGCGATTCGGCCGGCGGGCCGAAGCTGGTCACGGTCGATCTCACCGGCCGCAACGAACAGCAGATCTCGACCTCGAACTTCGCCTCGGATCCGGCCTGGTCGCCGTTGCTGGAGTGAGCTGGGGAACTGAGGAATTGAAGAACTGGGGAATTGAAGAATTGAAGAATGGAGAAAGCCGGAAGCTATATTAGGCGCGCGAAGGATCTAGAGGTCTATAAGCGCGCTTATGCGGTTTCTCTTGAGCTCCACAGGGCTACGCTCGCTTTCCCAAAAGTGGAGCAATACGCACTCGCAGATCAATTGCGTCGTTCCAGCAAGGCGATCTGCGCCAATTTGGCTGAGGGATTTGCAAAGCAGAGCCACTCAAAGCCAGAATTCGCGCGCTTCATTTCGATGGCGATGGGGTCATGCAGTGAAGTCGAGACATGGATTTCGTATGCGTTCGACCTTGATTACATCACGCAAGCGCAACGCGACGAATGGCTGCAATCCTACGTCCATATCTATGGACGTAGGATTGCAGCCATATCTATGGGATGCTGGTGAATCTGAGGGAGAAGTTGAAGTGACCCTTTTCTCCAATTCTTCAATTCTTCAATTCCCTCTTTTCCAACGCTTCGTCGCGTTTTGGCCGTATTTCCGCCTACGGTCCGCGCCCAATGTTCCGGGCAAAGATAGCCGAGGACGGCGGCTCGAAACGAAAAATTAACCGTGTTTCTTGAATGGCGGTTAACCCAAACGTGGTTACTGGGTGATCAACGAAATCACTCGAATGCTAAGGAGAGGGCGGCATGGGCCGTATCGCAGCACTTACCAGAAACCCGGCGATGATCGCGTTGGTGGCGGCTCTGGCCATCACCGGTTGCGCCTCCAAGAAGACCCCGAACAGCGCGGCCGATCTCGGCCTCAATGGCGCCGGCGCCGCCACGCCCGGCTCGGCGCAGGACTTCACCGTCAACATCGGCGACCGCATCTTCTTCGACACCGACTCCTCGTCGATCCGCGCCGACGCGCAGACCACGCTGGGGCGCCAGGCGCAGTGGCTCAACCAGTACAAGCAGTATGCCATCGTCATCGAAGGCCACGCCGACGAGCGCGGCACGCGTGAATACAATCTGGCGCTGGGCGCCCGCCGCGCCGCCGCCACCCGCGACTTCCTGGTCTCCAAGGGCGTTGCGGCCAACCGCCTGAAGACCATCTCCTACGGCAAGGAACGCCCGGTCGCGGTCTGCGACGACATCTCGTGCTGGTCGCAGAACCGCCGCGCCGTCACCACGCTTTCCGGCGCTGGCTCCTGACGCTCCGCCCGGCGGCAAAAATACAACATTGCGGAATGAAAGGCGGCCTCAGGGCCGCCTTTTTCGCATGCGACAGGTTGAAACAAAATTTGGCCGAAGTCTCGCGTCCTGCTAAGAGCGCGAGGGCGCTTCCTCCCATTCCGATTTGGAAAGGCGCATCAGGCCAACAGATTCACGGCGAGAGACATAATGCATTTCAGAACGGTCCTGAGCGGCACGCTTGCGCTGCTGCTCGTGTCAAGCATCCCGAGCGTCGCCGCCCCGGCAGGCAGCACCGGGCAGTCCTCGGACAGCGGGTTCACCTTCCACCTGCCGACGCTCGGCATCTTCGGCGACAAGAAGATGCCGGAGCAGTCCCAGATGGCGCAGCAGGACAGCGCCGGCGCGACCGGTCTGGAAGATCAGCTCCGCCAGATGAACGGCAAGATCGAGGAGCTCAATTTCCAGATCCTGCAAATGCAGGAGCAGATGCGCAAGCAGCAGGAAGACAACGAGTTCCGCTTCCAGCAGCTCGAAGGCGGCTCGCAGGGTACGAAACCGGCCGGCCAGAAGAAGTCCGAGGCTGCGCCTGCGAACGGCGATGCAAACAACGGCGGCACGAATATGGGCGCCGCGGGCACCGGCAATGCCGGCGCCGACACTAGCGTCGCCGATGCTCCGGCGACGCAAGGTCCGGCCGATACGGGGGCGCAGGGCGGCGGCGGCAAGAGCGTCGGCGAGGTCATCGTGGAGTCGCAGACCGGCGATCCGGGCAAGGTGATCCCCGGCGCGCCGCCGAAGACCTTCGGCACCATCACGGTCGACAAGAACGGCAATGTCGTCAATGCCGAGTCCAATCCGCAGGCGAGCGCGCCGACGCAAGCTCCTGCGGCCACGGCAAACGCGCCTTCCGCGGAGACCGGCAGCAACAGCGGCAAGGGCAAGTCCGGCGGTACGGTGATGGCTTCACTGCCTTCGACCAATAATCCCGACGAGCTTTACCGCAACTCCTATCAGTTCATCCTGTCGGGCGACTATCCCACCGCCGAGCAGGGTTTTCGCGATCATATCTCCCGCTTCCCCAAGGACGCCAAGGCGCCGGATGCTCACTACTGGCTTGGCGAGTCGCTGCTTGGCCAGCAGAAATACCGCGATGCCGCGGAGGTTTTCCTTGCCGCCAGCAAGGAGTATCCGAAGGCCAAGAAGGCGCCCGACATGCTCCTCAAGCTCGGCGTGTCGCTGGTTGGCCTCAAGCAGAACGACGTGGCCTGCGCCACCTTCAACGAGATCGGCAAGCGCTATCCGGATGTTTCCGGCACGCTGAAGGAACGCATCAAGCAGGAAAAGGCGCTGGCCTCGTGCTAGCCTGCATGCGTTGTCCCAAGACCGGGACCGCTTTTGGACGACATGCAGTGATGCTCGACGCCGAGGGTGACCTTTCGGATTGCCTTTTCGCAGACTTCGACTTCTCCCACGGCGCCGTTGCGGCCGTGTCCGGCGGCAGCGACTCGACCGCACTTCTCTTTCTCCTCAAAGATCATCTCGACCTGATTGCACCCGCGGCAAAGCTGCTTGCGGTGACGATCGATCACGGCCTGAGACCGAATTCGGCAGCGGAAGCGCGAACCGTGGCAAGCGTCTGCGCCGAGCACGGCATCACGCACCGCACGCTCGCCTGGTCCGGCCCCAAGCCGTCGACCGGGCTACCCGCCGCCGCGCGCGAGGCGCGCTACCGGCTGCTGGCCGAGGCGGCAGAAGAAGAAGGCATTCGCCTGATCCTGACTGGCCACACCGCCGACGACCAGGCCGAGACCGTGCTGATGCGGCAAGCACGCGACGAGGGGGTCCGCGACGCGGAGGTTCTCGAAGGCGGGCGCGGCCTCGCCGGCATGGCGCCGGCCACGCTCTACGACTGGCGGGTATGGATCGCCAGACCGTTCCTCGGCACGCGCCGGGCGGCATTGCGCGAGATGCTGAAGCGCCGCGGCATCGGCTGGATCGAGGATCCGACCAATGTCGACCAGCGCTTCGAACGGCCGCGCGTGCGGGCATCCCTTGCAGGCGCCGATGGCGAACGCCGTTTCGAGGAGGCGATCGCGCGAACCAGGCAGGCAGCCGCCGAGCGTGAAGCGCTCGGCCGCCGGGCGGCCGCGCTGATCGGCGCCTTCGCCAGCCGGCCGGCTTCCGGGCTCATCCGCCTCGACCGCGATTTCGTCGCCAGCGAAGACAGCGCCGCCGCCATCTATGCGCTGCGCATCCTGCTCGCCACGGTCGGCGGTGTTTCCTTCCTTGCGGATGAGGCGCGCTGCCGGGCGCTGTTTCAGCGTCTGCGGTCCGGGACGCTTTGCGCCACATTGTCGCGGACGGTGGTCGACGCGCGCCGGGCCGGCATCTTCCTTTACCGCGAGGCGCGCAATCTGCCCGTCGTTCCGGCAGAGGATCAGGCCATTTGGGATGGCCGGCGCCGGATCACATTGAGCGACAGATCGGCCGGCTTGGTGATCGGGCCCCTGGGGTCCGCCGCCGCCAAACGTCTTGTCGTAGAGGGCGGCGCGCCGGCAGCCATGCTGCGCAAGGCGCTTGCCGCCGAGCCCGCGGCGTGGCGCGGCGGCGAAGGCCTTGATTTTGCTGGCGCGGATGCCAGGCCCCGGCCAATGGCAGTCGCACCTGTTGTGTCACCGTTCGCCTGCTTCCTGCCATCCTTCGATTTACTGCCCGCGGCGGCCGTCGCGACGCTGATCGGCGCGCCGGCGCTGCCGGCTCTGCCTTGTCGCGGCCATGATCGCAGCGGAGCATGGGCGAAAGCTTAACCGAGGCGTGCTGTTATGCTTGGCAAGGGGAGCCGCTCTCCCTATGTTAGGCCAAGCCTCCATCATCATCGTGGGTCCGCGTGCGGACGCCAACAGGACAATAGATGAATCCGAATTATCGCAATCTCGCGCTCTGGGCGATCATAGCGGTCCTGCTCATCGCCCTCTTCAATCTTTTCCAGACGCCGCAGACGCGCGGCGCTTCCAGCGAGATTGCCTATTCGCAGTTCCTGCAGGATGTCGCCTCCGGCCGGGTCAAGAGCGTGACCATCGCCGGCGCCCGCATCTCAGGCAACTACACCGACAACGCCAACGGCTTCCAGACCTATTCGCCCGGCGATCCGTCGCTGGTCTCCAGGCTGCAGGACAAGAACGTCACCATCAACGCGCGGCCTGAGACCGACGGCTCCAACTCGCTATTCGGCTACCTGATCTCGTGGCTGCCGATGATCCTGATCCTCGGCGTGTGGATATTCTTCATGCGTCAGATGCAGTCCGGCTCCGGCCGCGCCATGGGCTTCGGCAAGTCGAAGGCCAAGTTGCTCACCGAGGCGCATGGCCGCGTCACCTTCCAGGACGTTGCCGGCGTCGACGAGGCCAAGGAGGATCTCGAGGAGATCGTCGAGTTCCTGCGCGATCCGCAGAAGTTCCAGCGGCTCGGCGGCAAGATCCCGCGCGGCGTGCTGCTCGTCGGCCCTCCCGGAACCGGCAAGACGCTGCTCGCCCGTTCGGTCGCCGGCGAAGCCAATGTGCCGTTCTTCACCATCTCCGGCTCGGACTTCGTCGAGATGTTCGTCGGCGTCGGCGCATCCCGTGTGCGCGACATGTTCGACCAGGCCAAGAAGAACGCGCCCTGCATCATCTTCATCGATGAAATCGACGCGGTCGGCCGTCATCGCGGCGCCGGCCTCGGCGGCGGCAATGACGAGCGCGAGCAGACGCTGAACCAGCTGCTGGTCGAGATGGACGGCTTCGAGTCCAACGAAAGCATCATCCTGATCGCCGCCACCAACCGGCCCGACGTGCTTGACCCGGCGCTGCTCAGGCCCGGCCGCTTCGACCGCCAGGTGGTGGTGCCGAACCCCGACATCGTCGGCCGCGAGAAGATCCTCAAGGTGCATGTGCGCAACGTGCCGCTGGCGCCCAATGTCGACCTCAAGGTCATCGCGCGCGGCACGCCCGGCTTCTCCGGCGCCGACCTGATGAACCTCGTCAACGAATCCGCGCTGATGGCGGCGCGCCGCAACAAGCGGCTCGTCACCATGGCCGAGTTCGAGGACGCCAAGGACAAGATCATGATGGGCGCCGAGCGCCGCTCGTCGGCGATGACGCAGGCCGAGAAGGAGCTGACCGCTTATCACGAGGCCGGCCACGCCATCCTGGCGCTCAACGTGCCGACGGCCGACCCGCTGCACAAGGCGACCATCATCCCGCGCGGCCGCGCGCTCGGCATGGTCATGCAGCTGCCGGAAGGCGATCGCTATTCGATGAGCTACAAATACATGATCTCGCGGCTCGCGATCATGATGGGCGGCCGCGTCGCCGAGGAGTTCAAGTTCGGCAAGGAGAACATCACCTCCGGCGCTTCCTCCGACATCGAGCAGGCGACCAAGCTGGCGCGCGCCATGGTCACGCGCTGGGGTTTCTCCGACAAGCTCGGCCATGTCGCCTATGGCGACAACCAGGAAGAGGTCTTCCTCGGCCATTCGGTGGCGCGCCAGCAGAACATCTCGGAAGAGACGGCGCAGATCATCGACGCCGAGGTGCGCCGGCTGATCGACGACGCCTATTCGACCGCAAAGACGGTGCTCACCAAGAAGAAGAAGGACTGGATCGCGCTCGCCGAAGGGCTGCTCGAATACGAGACGCTGACCGGCGACGAGATCAAGCAGCTGATCGCCGGCCACAAGCCCGCCCGCGACCTTGGCGACGACACCCCGCCCAGTCGCGGCTCGGCGGTGCCGAAGGCCGGCACCGGCGGCCGCCGCAAGAAGGGCCCCGAGCCCGAAGGCGGCATGGAGCCGCAGCCGCAGGGGTGACCTCGGGATAGATACGATTCGAGCAAAAACGCCGCGGCTCTGCCGCGGCGTTTTTGCTTGAGAGGTCGCAGAGGATTGTCGAGTCATTCGCGAATTGCACCTGCGGTGTTGGCGATTTGCGAGAGCCGGCAGGATGGCCAATCTCCCCCCTTGTGGGGGAGATGCCCGGTAGGGCAGAGGGGGGCGCTGTCCCGCCGGCATGTCAATGGTAAGCCTTGCGCCGACGGCTTTGCCCAGACTACCGAGCATATTTTCCTCTTCACAGTCACGGTTTTCGCCGAACCACCTTTCTCGCCGGCGTGAAGGCGAACCCAAGCTGGGGCCTTCGCGCCCCCCTCTGTCCTGCCGGACATCTCCCCCACAAAGGCCCACAAGGGGGAGATTGGCAGCGTCGGCGATCGCGCTTCCACTTTGAGCCGCAAACAAAAAGCCCGCGCACCTTGCGATGCGCGGGCTTTTCTTGAACCGCTGCTGCTAAGAGATCAGCCCTTCAGCTTGGCATTGCAGAGGCTGTAGAAGCCGCCGCCCTTCTGGATCCACTTCAGGCCGTTGAGCGTGTTGGCGTCCTTGTTGGCGTAGTACTGCTCGAGGCAGGTGTGCATGCGGCCCTTGGCTGGGGTCTCGGTGGCGAATTTCGGCGAGATGGCGGTCGGGAAGGTCACGCCCTTCGGCGCATCGACCGTCGGCTTCGCCGGTTCCTTGGTGAAAGTCGCTTCCGTCGGAGCCGGCACGGTGTCGTCGTCGGCAGCGGCCGCGCCGCACTCGGCCTTGCGGAAGTCGTTCCACTTCATGCCGTTCAGCTTGTTGGCGGTCTTGGCAGCCTGATATTTGGTGCTGCATTCGGCCATGGACAGGCCCTTGCCGGCGGCTGCCGCCGGCGCCGTGGTAGTGGTCGCCGTCTTGGTCGTCGTCGTGGAACCGGCGGCGGCAGCGGCGCTGGCGCCGGCCGCGCATTCGCTCTTGCGGAAGTCGTTCCACTTCATGCCGTTCAGCGTCCCGGCCGCCTTCGCGGCCTGGTACTTGGCGCTGCATTCCTTGGCGGTCAGGCCCTTGGCGGAGCTGTCGGCGGCCGCGGCGGTGGTCTCCTTGGCCTTCTTGGCGGGCTTGGTTTCGGCAGCCTTGGTTTCGGTCGCCGCCTTGGTGTCGGTCGTAGCCTTGGTGCCGGTCGCGGCCGAAGCGTCGCTGCCGCACTGCGCCTTGCGGAATTGGTTCCAGGTCTGGCCGTTCAGCGTCCCGGCGTCCTTGGCGGCGTTGTACTTGGTGCTGCACTCGGCCATGGTCAGCGCGTTGGCCGGCGCCGCCACGAAAAAGGCTGCGACGGCGAGGCCCGTCAATGTTGCAAGTCTATGAATAAGCATGGCGTTTTTCTCCCTTGCTGCCGCCAGGTGGTGTCCCTATACCGAATCAATAGCTCTCAACTTCAAACTGCGCCAGATGCTTCCGCGGCGGATGCCCTCACAAAGTGTGTTTCTCCCGATAAGGTGATGAATTGCTTGCGCCGGTTGCGCGAACAAGGTTTTTCCACGCCGCATTGAGCGGAAAAGCTCGCCTCGGCTGGTATATTGCCGCTAGAGTGAGAGGTCGTGGTAGGCTGTCGAATCACTTGACCCGCCCGCGACAATGATTTTCTAAGGAATGGTAATATATAATTACGAAATGTGATGATCGGGTGCGGCCCAATTGTGGCAATACGGGCGGCTGAAACCGACGGGGACATTGGCAGGCATGGCAGGGCAGTATTTCGGCACCGACGGCATCCGCGGACGCGCCAACAAGTTTCCGATGACGGCCGAGGTGGCCATGAGGGTCGGGATGGCCGCCGGACTCTCGTTCCAGCGCGGCAATCATCGGCACCGCGTCGTGCTCGGCAAGGACACGCGGCTTTCCGGCTACATGATCGAGAACGCGATGGTGGCGGGCCTGTGCGCCGCCGGCATGGATGTGTTCCTGCTCGGTCCCATCCCGACGCCGGCGGTCGCCATGCTGGTGCGCTCGCTTCGCGCCGACATCGGCGTGATGATCTCGGCCTCGCACAACCCCTATTACGACAACGGCATCAAGCTGTTCGGCCCCGACGGCTACAAGCTCTCCGACGAGATCGAGCAGCGCATCGAAGGCATGCTCGATAAGGACATCGAGCTTGCGCTTGCCGATTCCGACGGGCTTGGCCGCGCCAAGCGCGTCGACGGCGTCCATGACCGCTATATCGAATTCGCCAAGCGCACGCTGCCGCGCTCGATGTCGCTTTCCGGACTTCGGATCGTCGTCGACTGCGCAAACGGCGCTTCCTACAAGGTTGCGCCCGAGGCGCTGTGGGAACTCGGCGCCGAAGTGGTGGCCATCAATGTCGAGCCGAACGGCTTCAACATCAACAAGGAATGCGGCTCGACCCATCCGGCCGGCCTGCAGAAGAAGGTGCACGAGGTGCGCGCCGATATCGGCATCGCGCTCGATGGCGACGCCGACCGCGTGGTCATCGTCGACGAGAACGGCGACATCGTCGACGGCGACCAGATCATGGCGCTGATCGCCGAATCCTGGCACCAGAGCGGGCGGCTGGCCGGCGGCGGCGTGGTCTCGACCGTGATGTCCAATCTCGGCCTCGAGCGTTTCCTCGGCGACATGAAGCTGCATCTGCATCGAACCAAGGTCGGCGACCGCTATGTCGTCGAGCATATGCGCGCGCACGGCCTCAACGTCGGTGGCGAGCAGTCCGGCCACATCGTGCTCTCCGATTTCTCGACCACCGGCGACGGCCTGGTTTCGGCGCTGCAGGTTCTGGCCTGCATCAAGCGGCAGAACCGGCCGGTCAGCGAGCTGTCGAAGAAGTTCGAGCCGGTGCCGCAGCTTCTGAAGAATGTCCGCATCTCCGGCGGCAAGCCGCTGGAGGAGGCGCCGGTCAAGGCAGCCATCGAGGAAGGGCGCAACCGCCTGGGCAAGGCCGGCCGTCTCGTCATCCGGCCCTCCGGCACCGAGCCGCTCATCCGCGTCATGGCCGAAGGCGACGATCCGCAGCTGGTCGAGGCCGTCGTCAACGACATTGTCGGCATCATCTCGGAAACCCGCAGCGCCGCCTGACGGCCGCAGCGAACCGAGCCTCACCGCATCCCAAAAAGCCCGCCGCCCGGTTGGCTTTTTTCATGCGCTCACGGCCCGGACAAACGCCGTTCCATCTAAAATTGTAGAGATTCGTGGTTAATCGGTACGGTTAAACGGCCTTTAACCTTTGCGATTCATTATCCACGCCCGAGGCAACCATCTTCGGGCAGCGTCGTCCCGAGGCTTCTTAGGGGTGACAGCATGTTCAAAGCAAGAATGGCATTGTTTGCCGCGCTGTTCGCGGGGGTGGCCGGACCGGCGCTTGCCGCCGACCTCGCGGAACCGGCACCGGTCGAGGAGGCGCCGCCGCCGGTCGTCGAGGCACAGCCGGTCGATGTCGGTGGCTGGTACATCCGCGGCGACATTGACTATCACAAGTCGAGTTTGCGTGGCATCGACTACATCACATACGGCCCACCGCCCGGCACCAATAGTTTCGATTTCGGCAAGCTTAAGGGCGGCTTCTCGCTCGGCGGCGGCGTCGGCTACAAGGTCAACGACTACTTCCGCACCGACCTCACCGCCGACTACTGGTTCAAGTCGAACTTCAATGGCCAGACCTCGGATTCCAGCGGCGCGATATCGACCGAGGTGTCGAAGATGAGCGCCCTGCTGTTGCTCGCCAATGCCTATGTCGATATCGGCACCTATCACGGCATCACGCCTTATGTCGGCGCCGGCATCGGCGGCGCGCACGTCAAGTGGGACACGGTCCACGATCCGAACACTACCGAGACCAATCCGGGGTCGTCCAACTGGCGCTTCGCCTATGCGCTCATGGCCGGCGCTTCCTACTGCTTGACCGACAAGCTCATCCTCGACGCGGGCTACCGCTTCACCCATATCGAGGGCGGGCGCATGTTCGAGTTCGACACGAGCAGCTCCGGGCCGGGGTTCGACCACGGCATCAACACGCATGAGGTGCGCGGCGGCCTGCGCTACCAGTTCGGCGGCAACAACGGCTGCGCCGCTCCGGTGGTGGCCTATCAGCCGGAACCGATCTACACCAAGTAAAACTCTGCATTCGACAGTTCGACCGCCCGGCGTCAGCCGGGCGGTCTTTTCGTGTGTGCGCGGCCGGTAAAATAGTATCGAAATCAATTCGGTAACCGGCTGTTATCCTTAACCGGCACTTAACCACTATGGTTAACAATGCTCCTTGAAACGGCAGCTGTGCTCGCGTTCGCGACTGGCGCCAACTTCAGGAGCCGGGGACCATGACATCAAAATCGCGTATCGCACTGGCGCTCGCCGCAATCGTGCTGATGCCGGCGACACAGGCGGTGTCGGCCGACTACAATCCGCCGATCTACGTCGACCAGGCGCCGGATTATCAGCCGGTCGAGGTCGGCTCAGGCTGGTACCTGCGCGGCGACATCGGCTACGCCTTCAACAAGCCTTACGATTTCTCCGAGACGCCGGCCGGGGTCGTTACCGATGTCAGCGCGCTCTCGGGATCCATCGGTATGGGTTATCACTTCAACGACTATTTACGCGGCGAGCTCAATTTTGGCCTGCTGCCGACCAGTAAGTACGACAACAAATACGTCACCACCTGCGAAGGCACCGAAACCACGACAGTGACCGACAATATCTCGGGCACGATCACCAGCCAGGTATCAGGCCCGAGCACCCGCGCCTGCGACGGCTCGGACTATACACGGAACAAAGCGTATGACGTCATGGCAAGCGCCTTCGTCGATCTCGGCACCTATGTCGGCTTCACGCCCTATGTCGGCGGTGGTGTGGGTCTTGCCTACAGCACTTATACGCTGGCTCAGAGCGCCAGGAACTGCCAGGACGACACCGTCACGACGGTCGGCGGCGGCAACACGACGACGACGAGTTTCAGCTGCTTTGATTCGAGCGTCTATGAGGGCACGATCACGCGTGAAAGACAGTACAATCTGGCCTATATGCTGGGCGCCGGGTTTGCCTACCAGGTCAGCAAGAATGTCGCGGTCGATCTTGGCTACGAATTTGTATCGGTGCCGTCCTTGAAATACGCCACCATCGACGGTTCAGGCACGCCTTCGATCCACAAGGGTATCGACTATCACCAGGTCAAGGTCGGGTTGCGCTACGATCTCTGGTGAATGGCGCAACGCCCGAAAATGAAAACCGCGGATCCGGCGATCCGCCGTTTTCGATTTGCGCCACGTGGTCGCATGAGGCCGGTATCCCGGCAGCGACAAAAACTTTCCTCTTGACGCCGGAAGCCTGAGCGCATATCGCCGTCCGTGGGCCACCCCTCCCCAACGAGGGGCCACTATCTGGAAGGATAGAACCACGATGACGACGCTTACCAAGCCCGGACTCCGTCCGGCAAATCCCAATTTCTCCTCAGGTCCCTGCGCAAAACGTCCCGGCTGGTCGGCCGAGGCGCTGAAAGCCGCCGCGCTGGGGCGCTCCCATCGCGCCAAGATCGGTAAAGCCAAGCTCGAACAGGCAATCGAGCTGACGCGCGAAATCCTCAAGGTTCCCGCCGACTACCGCATCGGCATCGTGCCGGCGTCCGATACGGGCGCTGTCGAGATGGCGCTGTGGTCGCTGCTCGGCGAGCGCGGCGTCGACATGGTCGCCTGGGAAAGTTTCGGTTCCGGCTGGGTGACCGATGTCGTCAAGCAGCTCAGGCTCGCCGACGTGCGCCGCTTCGAGGCCGGCTACGGCGAACTGCCCGACCTGACGCAGATCGATTTCGACCGCGACGTGGTCTTCACCTGGAACGGCACGACCTCGGGCGTGCGCGTGCCGAACGGCGATTTCATTCCGGCTGATCGCAAGGGTCTCACCATCTGCGACGCCACCTCGGCGGCGTTCGCCCAGAGGCTCGACTTCGAAAAACTCGATGTCGTGACCTTCTCCTGGCAGAAGGTGCTGGGCGGCGAAGGCGCGCATGGCATGCTGATCCTCAGCCCCCGCGCCGTCGAGCGACTGGAAACCTACAAGCCGGCCTGGCCGCTGCCGAAGATCTTCCGCCTGACCTCGGGCGGCAAGCTGATCGAAGGCATCTTCAAGGGCGAGACCATCAATACGCCGTCGATGCTGTGCGTCGAGGATTATCTCGATGCGCTTCAATGGGCGAAGTCGATCGGCGGCCTGGAAGCGCTGATTGCCCGCGCCGACGCCAATGCCGCGGTGCTCGACCGGTTCGTGGAGAAGTCGTCGTGGCTCGGCCATCTGACGGTCGATCCGGCGACGCGCTCGAACACTTCCGTGTGTCTCTCTTTCACCGACGGCCAAGTCGCGGCGCTCGACGCCGACGGCCAGGCGGCTTTCGCCAAGGGCATCGTCTCGGCGCTCGACAAGGAAGGCGTCGCCTACGACATCGGCTCCTACCGCGATGCCCCGCCCGGCCTGCGCATCTGGTGCGGCGGAACCGTCGAGACCTCCGATCTCGAAGCGCTGTTGCCCTGGCTCGACTGGGCTTTTGCCACGCAGAAGGCGTCGCTGAAAGCAGCGGCCTGAGTTTCATGGCGGCCTGCGGGCCGCCATTTCCCGACACATCCATTTCCACGTCAAGGAGGCCGCAATGGCGCCCCGCGTTCTCGTCTCGGATAAACTTTCAACCACCGCCGTGCAGATATTCAAGAATCACGGCATCGAGGTCGACTACCTGCCCGATCTCGGCAAAGACAAGGAAAAGCTTCTCGAAGTGATCGGCCAGTATGACGGTCTCGCCATCCGCTCGGCGACCAAGGTCACCGAGAAGCTGATCAATGCCGCCACCAGGCTCAAGGTCGTCGGACGCGCCGGCATCGGCGTCGACAATGTCGATATCCCGGCGGCGAGCCGCAGGGGTATCATCGTGATGAACACGCCCTTCGGCAATTCGATCACCACGGCCGAGCATGCCGTCGCCATGATCTTTGCGCTGGCCCGCCAGATCCCGGAGGCCAACGCCTCCACGCACGCGGGAAAATGGGAAAAGAACCGCTTCATGGGCATCGAGATCACCGGCAAGACGCTGGGCGTGATCGGCTGCGGCAATATCGGCTCGATCGTCGCGACGCGCGGCGTCGGGCTGAAGATGCATGTCGTGGCCTTCGATCCGTTCCTGTCGGACAGCCGCGCCGAGGAACTCGGGGTCGAGAAGGTCGAGCTCGACGAGCTTTTCGCACGCGCCGACTTCATCACCTTGCATACGCCGCTGACCGACAAGACGCGCAACATCATCGACGCGGCTGCGATCGCCAAGATGAAGGACGGCGTGCGCATCATCAATTGCGCGCGCGGCGGGCTGGTCGTGGAGGCCGATCTGGTCGCTGCGCTGAAGAGCGGCAAGGTGGCCGGAGCCGGCGTCGACGTGTTCGAGGTCGAGCCGGCGGAGAACAACCCGCTGTTCGGCATGGAAAATGTCGTGGCGACCCCGCATCTCGGCGCCTCGACCACCGAGGCGCAGGAGAACGTCGCGCTGCAGGTTGCCGAGCAGATGTCTGACTACCTGATCAAGGGCGCCGTCTCCAACGCCATCAACATGCCTTCGATCACCGCCGAAGAGGCGCCGCGGCTAAAACCCTTCGTCAAGCTCGCCGAGGTGCTCGGCGCCTTTGTCGGCCAGGTCACCGAGGATCCGATCAAGGAGGTCGAGATCCTGTTCGACGGCTCGACCGCGACGATGAACACGCGGGCGCTGGTGAGTGCCGCCCTTGCCGGCCTCATCCGTCCGCAGGTCTCGGACGTCAACATGGTGTCGGCGCCGATCATGGTGAAGGAGCGCGGCATCATCGTCGCCGAGGTCAAGCGCGACAAGTCGGGCGTCTTCGACGGCTATATCAAGCTCACCGTCACCACCGAGCACATGACGCGTTCGATCGCCGGCACCTGCTTCTCGGACCACAAGCCGCGCTTCATTCAGATCAAGGGCATCAACCTCGACGCCGAAGTCGGGCAGCATATGCTCTACACGACCAATGCCGACGCGCCCGGCATCATCGGCCTGCTCGGCACCGTCTGCGGTGAGAACGGCGTCAACATCGCCAACTTCCAGCTCGGCCGTAACCGGCCGGGCGGCGATGCGATCGCGCTGCTCTATCTCGATGCGCCGTTCCCGGAGAAGGTGCTGGATCAGCTGCGGTCGCACAAGTCGATCGACTCGGCCAAGCGGCTGCGGTTCGACGTCGGCAACGATTGATGAGTCATCAAAAGGCCTCGTATGCCGCGGCATGCGAGGCCCTAATCTTAAGTCAATACCTGACCGGCAAGCGAAGCCGAGTTCGATCTCCCATTGCCATCGTCAATCGCTGCCCTGCGTATTCAGCAAAGGCCGTCGCGATGTCTGCAGGGTTGCCCTTCTGCCGCTGTATTCGGCTAGCGTGATGCCTCCGAGCACGAGCGCGAGCGCCAGGCCCTGATAGAGCTCAAACTGCTCGCCGACGATCAGCACCGAAAGCAGCGTGCCGAAGATCGGTACCAGATTGATGAACAGCCCGGCCCGGTTAGCGCCGATCAGCTCATTGCCCCTGATATAGAATATCTGCGAGACGACGGATGCGCCGAGCGCAGTGTAGAATGCGACCGCCCATCCGCGCGCATCCGGGACGATGACCCGGCCCGCCGCCACCTCCCAGACGAAGAAGGGCACCGAGGTCAGAAGCGCGGCGAGCGACAAAGCCAGCATGAGGCTTTGCCAGCGGATCGCCGGCTTCAGGCGAAGCCCCACCGAATAGAGGCTGTAGCAGACAACCGCGACCAGCATGATCGCGTCGCCGAAATTGAGCTCGAGCTTCAGCAACTGGCTGAGATCGCCATGGCTCGCGGTGAGGGCAACGCCGATAATCGTCATCGCCACGCCGACGATCTGCAGGCGCTGCACGTGCAGGCGGAACAGCACGAAATTGGCAAGAATGATGACGATCGGAATGGCGGCCTGCTCGATCGAGACATTGATGGCGGTCGTGTAGTTCAGCGCCGTGTAGAAGATGACGTTGAAGATCGTGAAGCCGCAGGCGCCGAGGCCGGCGAGCAGCAGCCAATGCCGGCGCAGCTCGGGCCAATCCTCGCGAAACGCCCGCGAGCCGACGGGCAGCAGGATCAGCACCGCCAACACCCAGCGCAGGAAGACCAGCGTCATCGGCGACACGTGATCGACAGCAAGCTTGCCGGCCACGGAATTGCCGCCCCACAGCAGCGTGGTGGAGAGAAGGAACAGATAGGCGGCTCGATGCATTGCTCAATCCGGTGCGGGGCGCGTTCGAGGATCGAAGTCGGCCTA
Source organism: Mesorhizobium album (assembly GCF_033977205.1). Taxonomy (NCBI): domain Bacteria; kingdom Pseudomonadati; phylum Pseudomonadota; class Alphaproteobacteria; order Hyphomicrobiales; family Phyllobacteriaceae; genus Mesorhizobium; species Mesorhizobium album. The sequence continues at coordinate 33,937 of NZ_JAVIIW010000012.1, forward strand.
TTGTAGCGGCCAGGCCAAGTAAATGATGCGAAGGCCGGAATTTGTTGTGCCTGGATCAGGATGGCGCTTGGTCCGGGGCATGATCTCTTCCGAAAACCGGTTTCCACTTTTCACGTACGCGGTGCTTCGGTTCGGGATCATGCTCTGAGGTTTCGGCGGCAAAGAAAGGGTCGCATCGGCCGGCGCATGAGTCTATAGAGGCCTGTCGTTTCAAGCCGCCAGGGCGGCATCTCAAGGGAAAAGAACATGGCCAATGTGGTGGTCGTCGGCTCGCAGTGGGGCGACGAAGGCAAGGGCAAGATCGTCGACTGGCTGTCGGAACGCGCCGACGTGGTCGTGCGCTTCCAGGGCGGCCACAATGCCGGTCATACGCTGGTCGTCGACGGCAAGATCTACAAGCTGTCGCTCCTGCCGTCCGGCGTGGTCCGGCAGGGCAAGTTGTCGATCATCGGCAACGGCGTGGTCTTCGACCCGCATGCCTTCGTCGCGGAGGTCAAGAAGCTCAAGGAGCAGGGCGTTGATGTGACGCCCGAGCGCCTGAAAATAGCCGAAAACACCGCGCTTATCCTGTCGCTGCACCGGGAGCTGGACGGATTCCGCGAAGACGCCGCCTCGAATTCCGGAACCAAGATTGGCACGACCCGGCGCGGCATCGGCCCCGCCTATGAGGACAAGGTGGGCCGGCGCGCGGTGCGGGTGATGGATTTGGCGGATTTGGAAACGCTTCCCCTGAAGGTCGACAGGCTGCTGACGCATCACAATGCATTGCGCCGCGGGCTCGGCCATGCCGAGGCGACGCATGAGGCAATCATGCAGGAGCTGACCTCCGTGGCCGGCGAGATCCTGCCTTACATGGACCGTGTCTGGAAAGTGCTCGACGACAAGCGGCGCGCCGGCGAGCGCATCCTGTTCGAGGGCGCGCAGGGCACGCTGCTCGACATCGACCACGGCACCTACCCCTTCGTCACCTCCTCCAACACGGTGGCGGGACAGGCGGCCGCCGGCTCCGGAACCGGCCCAGGCGCGATCGGCTATGTGCTCGGCATCACCAAGGCTTACACGACACGGGTCGGCGAAGGCCCGTTCCCGACCGAGCAGAAGAACGAGATCGGCGAGTTCCTCGGCACGCGCGGCCACGAATTCGGCGTCGTCACCGGCCGCAAGCGCCGCTGCGGCTGGTTCGACGCCGTGCTGGTGCGCCAGGCCGTCGCCGTCAACGGCATCAAGGGCATCGCACTCACCAAGCTCGACGTGCTCGACGGGCTGGACGAGATCAAGGTCTGCACCGGCTACCGCCTCGATGGCGAGCCGATCGATTATCTGCCGGCCAGCCAGGGTGCGCAGGCGCGCGTCGAGCCGGTCTATGAAACGCTCGAAGGCTGGAAGGGGACGACGGCGGGCGCCAGGAGCTGGAACGATCTGCCGGCGCAAGCGGTCAAATATGTCCGCTACATCGAGGAGCTGATCGGCGCCCCGGTTGCGCTGCTTTCCACCAGCCCGGAGCGGGAGGACACGATACTTGTGACCGACCCGTTTCAAGACTAGTTTCACAGCCCTTCCCGGCGCTACGACTGATTTGCAGGCCCCGGGGAAAGAATGCAGGTCGACTGACGCATGGCGGATTTCGTTAGTGTTCTGAAAAAGCAGCTTGCGAAGCACGGCGAGCCCTCGCCCGAGCTGCGCAAGCGGATCTACGAGAACGCTCGCGAGATGCTGGCGAAGAAGCTTGCCGACTATTCCCCGCCACTCTCTGCCGACGTCATCAGCAAGCAGAAGCGTTCGCTCGAAGATGCCGTTGCCAGCGTCGAGCGGGAGTATGCCAAACCCGCTCCGGCCAAGCTCGCTCCGGCGGAAGATCCGCTGGCGGAACTCGAACACATCTTCTCGTCGATCGACCGCAACAGGAACCAGCCGAGCCATGTCCGGCAACCGGCGGTGACGAAGCCCGAGCCCGCCAAACCCGAGCCTGCCAAGCCTGAGCCCTTCAAGCCGGCGCCGGCACCGGCCAAGACGGAACCAAGCTGGCAAGGCGCTTCAAAAACCGAGCCAACCTGGCAGGGCGCAACGAAGACTGAGCCCGCCGGCTGGCACAAAGTGCCTTCGGCACCACCGCCGATGCCCTCGCCGCGCGAGGACGATGTCGGCCTGCCTGGCATGGACGCCGGCGATCCAGAGGATAGCAGCGATGTTTTCGCCAATGACGAGCAGCCCGCGGGCGAGACCTTCCAGCGGCTGCGGCCGCCGCCGCGCAGACGCAGCTATGGCAGTTTGATCGCGACCGTCATTGCGCTCTTGGTGCTGGCCGGCGGCGGTTACGGCATCTGGCTGAACAAGGATGCTTTCAGCTCGATGCTCGGCTTGAAGGGCGGCGGCAGCAAGACGGTCTCGACCGAGCCCTTGGTCAAGCCCGCCCCGGCAAAACCGGCTACCGAGACGGCGGCCGCCCCGCCCGCAGGGGCGGGCGCGAACGCAGCCGCCGCCAACGAGCCGGCTGAAGCAAAGTTCACCCAGCGCCTGACGCCCGAAGGCAAGGAGATAGATGCTGGCCCCGCCGGCGGGCAGGGCACCATTGGCGAAGGCGAGTCCGTCGCTGCATTGACCACGCCGCCGCCGGCTGCACCCGCGACGGCTGCTCCGCCGGCCGCCACCGGCACGCCGCCCGCCGCGGCCACCACTGGCACGCCGCCCGCCGCGGCCACGCCGGGCACGACCCCGCCTGCCGCCGGAGCAACGCCGCCGGCGCCCGCCGGTGCTGCAGCCAATCCGCCTGCGCCCGCTGCCGGGGCCACACCGCCAGCAGCGACGACGACACCGCCTGCGGCCGGCACAACGCCGCCTGCAGCAGGGACTGCGCCAGCGGCGGCGCAAGCGACCGTGCCGGTCGGCCAGAAGGCGATCTTTTATGAGGAGCGCACCAGCACGCAGCAGGGCACGGCCGAGCCCGGCAGCATTGTCTGGTCGCTGGTGCAGGAATCGCCCGGCGGCGACTTGCCGCCGGAGCCGGCAATCCGCGCCGAGGCGACGATACCGGGCAAGGACATCCAGCTGCGCATGACGATCCGGCGCAACACCGACCAGACGCTCCCGGCCAGCCATATCATCGAGATGATCTTTCTGACGCCGGAAGGGTTTGAGGGCGGCGGTGTCGACAACATCCTGCGCATCGCCATGAAGAGCTCTGAGCAGGATGCCGGCAGCCCGCTGATCGGCATCCCGGCCAAGATCGCCGACGGCTTCTTCCTCGTCGCGCTCAACGACACAAAGGCCGATCAGGACGCCAATCTGACGCTGCTCAGGGGACAGGACTGGATCGACGTGCCGGTGGTCTACAAGACCGGGCGGCGGGCGCTGCTCACGATGGAAAAGGGCATCCCCGGAGAGAAGGTCTTCGACGAGGCGCTGAAGGCCTGGGCGACGAAGACGTCGGGGTGAGGAAGCGGCGGTTCAAAAGCCCTGGAACAGCATATCAAGGGCGGCGACGATGTCGTCGTGATGCTTGGCGAGATTCCCTTCTGCCGCCCGCAATTCGGAACCCGTCAAAGCCGACATGAATTGAGTGACCATTACATGGTCCTCGCCATCAATCCTAAAGATTGGATTCAGCCTGCGAGCCGGCAACGGTGCCATGTTGGGCGGCAGAAGCGGAACGACGATCTTGGTGTCGAGGTGCTCCAACAGGTCGGACTGGACGTCGAGGAGATAACCGCCGCTTCCCGCATTTCGGTAGAAGTCATATCGGGCCATCAAAATAGCCGGTATTTGGCTAAAGGCAGACCGTTGCGCTTAACATAGTCGTTGGAGCTCTCGAGCGCTTGCTTGTTCTCCTCCTGCCAACGGCGGGTCTTTTCGGCAGAAATTGCCTTGGCGATTCCTTGCTCGGCAGCACGGGACATGTTGATGCCCAATGCCTTGGCCTCCTCGATCAATCTGGAATCGATCGAGGTGTTAACGGATTTACGCTGTGGCTTTGCAGTCGATTGGAGCATGGCCTACCTCTTATGCGCATAGAATAGGCGCATATGTGTGTGCAGGCAAGCTTGTCAGCCCTCCATCTCCTCCCGCATCATCTCCAGCTCGAGCCACTCTTCCTCAAGTGCGGCCAGCGTCGTGCGCTCCTTGTCGAGAGCGGCGATGGTCTTCTGAAACGAGACCGGGTCGCGTTCGTAGAAGGATGGATCGGCAATGTTGTTCTCCAGCCGTGAGATGGAGGCCGTCACCGCCTCGATCTTCTTCGGCAGGGCTTCCAGCGCGAATTTCTGCTTGAACGAGAGTTTCTTCGCCGGGCCTTTCGGCGCCGTTTGCTCGGCCTTGGCCGCTGCTTCGCCTGCTTCGGCCTTCGGCCTTGCCTTGCGCTCCTCCAGCCTCGAGCCGCCACGTTGCGCCAGCATGTCGGAATAGCCGCCGGCATATTCGATCCAGCGTCCGCCGCCGTCCGGCGCGATCACGCTGGTGACGGTGCGGTCGAGGAAGTCGCGATCGTGACTGACCAGGATCACCGTCCCGGCAAAGCTGGCGACCAGTTCCTGCAGCAATTCCAGCGTCTCCATGTCGAGATCGTTGGTCGGCTCGTCGAGCACCAAAAGGTTCGCCGGCCTAGCCAGCACGCGGGCAAGCAGCAGCCGCGCCCGCTCGCCGCCCGACAGCTCGCGCACCGGCGTGCGCGCCTGCTCCGGCTTGAACAGAAAATCCTTCATGTAGGAGACGACGTGCCGCTGTTCGCCATTGACCAGCAGGTTCTCGCCGCGCCCGTCGGTGAGATAATGCGCCAGCGTCTCCTGCGGATCGACGGCCTCGCGCTTCTGGTCGAGCGTTGCGATTTCCAGATTGACGCCCAGCCGCACCGTGCCGGCATCCGGCGCCAGCTCGCCGGTAAGCATCTTCAGAAGAGTCGTCTTGCCGGCGCCGTTCGGGCCGACCAGGCCGACGCGGTCGCCGCGCTGGATGCGGGTCGAAAAACCCTTGACCACGGTGAGATCGCCAAAATTCTTCTCGATGTTCTTGGCTTCAATCACCAGCTTGCCGGATTCGGCAGCGTCGCTCGCCACCATGGTCGCCGTGCCTTCGGCGCCGCGATGGCTGCGGAAGCGCTGGCGCATGGCCTGCAGCTCGCCGAGGCGGCGCATGTTGCGCTTGCGCCTGGCCGTCACGCCATAGCGCAGCCAGTGCTCCTCGCGCACGATCTGCCGGCCGAGCTTGTGCTGCTCGCGCTCTTCCTCTTCCAGCACCTGGTCGCGCCATTCCTCGAAATGCGCGAAGCCCCTGTCCAGCCGCCGCGTCTGGCCGCGGTCGAGCCAGACGGTGGCGCGCGAGACGCGTTCGAGAAAGCGGCGGTCGTGCGAGATCAGGATCACAGCCGAGGAGGTGCGGGCAAGCTCCTCTTCCAGCCATTCGATGACCGACAGGTCGAGATGATTGGTCGGTTCGTCGAGCAGCAGAATGTCGGGTTCCGGTGCCATGACGCGGGCAAGCGCGGCGCGGCGCGCCTCGCCACCGGAAAGGTCGCTTGGCCATTCCTCGCCGGTCAGGCCGAGATGCTCCATCAGATAGGTGGCGCGATGTGGGTCGTCGGCGGGCCCAAGGCCTGCCTCGACGTAGGCGCGCACACTGGCAAAGCCGTCCATGTCGGGCATTTGCGGCAGGTAGCGAACGGTCGCGGAAGGCTGGCGGAACACCTCGCCGTCCTGCGGCTCGATCAGCCCGGCGGCGATCTTGAGCAGCGTCGACTTGCCCGAGCCGTTGCGGCCGACCAGCGCGATCTTCTCGCCGGCGGAGGCACTGAGTGCCGCGCCATCGAGCAGCGGCGTGTCGCCAAAGGTCAGTTTTATGCCGTCGAGATTGAGAAGTGGCGGAGCCATGTCAGCTTTCGGGAAGAGGATAGGGATGGGCAAGCAGCAGCGCCCGGCCACGCTTGAGCGCGATCTCGAGCCGGCCCTTGACCTCGTTTGATATAGTGAGCGAGGAGCCGAACGCCACGTCGACGCGGTCGAGCGGCCATTTGGCGCCCGTGACCGTCAGGCCGGTGAGATCGGAGAAGCCGAGCACCGAGAACAGCATGCCATCGGCATAGTCGAAGCCGGCTTTGCCGGGCAGGATGGGCACGCCCTCCTGCGCGCCGCTGGATAACAGGACCGTCGTGCCTGCCTCGGCCAGCCGAAGCCCAAGCGCCAGGTGCAGGAAGGCATGGTCGGCGCGCTTACCGCCGAAGGCGCCGGCCAGCACCAGGCTGGTGGCGCCGCGCGCGAGCGCCTCGGCAATGGCCAGCTCGCCGTCGGTCATGTCCTTCTCGGCCGGGAAGATCTTTCGCGGCACGGCGGCCAGATGGTCAGGCAGGTCCGGCGGCACCGAATCGAAGTCGCCGACCCAGAGCTCGGGAACCAGGCCCAGCATGCGGGCATGGCCGATGCCGGCATCGGCGGCGATGACGCGGGAGCCTTCGATCTGGCGCTCGAGCCGAGGCGTGCGGACGAGCTCGCCGCCAAGCAGGATGGTGAATGTGCCCATGGGCGTCGCCCTTACCAGCCTCGCCCGCGAAACGGAAGCCGGGCCGCATCCAAACGGAACGGCGCTGCGTTCCAGAACAAGCCGCGATGCATCGGATGCCCGGCAACTTCCGCTTGCGCGCCGCTTCGGCCGGGCCTATGTCTCGAGACGCTCTAACGGGGTGCCGGACGCTGACTTTCGCGAACCGGCTGAGAGGCAGCAAAAGCCAACCCGCTGAACCTGATCCGGTTTGTACCGGCGGAGGGATTAGACGTTTCGGACCATCCGGCGCCTCAATTCCTTTAACATGAACGAAGGAGGCGCCGATGCGCTCGTTGTTGTCCCAGCTCATTTTAGCAACCGGCCTGGTTTCGCTTCTGGCAGGCGTCGGGCCAGCCGAGGCGAAGGACAAGCTCACCGTCTACACCTATGAAAGCTTCACCGCCGACTGGGGTCCTGGACCCGCGGTGAAGAAGGAATTCGAAGCCGAATGCGGCTGCGATCTCGAATTCGTCTCGGTGGCCGACGGTGTGGCGCTGCTCAATCGCGTCAAGCTGGAGGGCGCCGGCACCAAGGCTGACATCGTGCTCGGCCTCGACACCAACCTGACCGCGGACGCCAAGGCGAGCGGCCTGTTCGCGCCGCACGACGCGGTGTCCGGCATCAACGTGCCCGGCGGTTGGAACGACGACATTTTCGTGCCCTTCGATTACGGCTATTTCGCCGTCGTCTACGACACTGAAAAGCTGAAGAGCCCGCCAAAAAGCCTGAAGGCGCTGGTCGAGGGCAGTGCTGCCGACAAGATCGTCATCCAGGATCCGCGCACCTCGACGCCGGGCCTCGGCCTGCTGCTCTGGGTGAAGTCGGTCTATGGCGACAAGGCGCCGGAAGCCTGGGCCAAGCTCAAATCGAAAGTGCTCACCGTGACGCCGGGCTGGAGCGAGGCTTATGGCCTGTTCACCAAGGGCGAAGCGCCGATGGTGCTCTCCTACACCACCTCGCCGGCCTACCACATGGTGGCCGAGAACACCGAGCGCTACCAGGCCGCCTCCTTCGAGGAGGGCGAGTATCTGCAGATCGAGGTCGCCGGCGTCACCAAAACCGGCGCCAAGAACCCGTTGGCGGAAAAATTCATCGCCTTCATGACCGGACCGAAATTCCAGGATGTCATCCCGGAGACCAACTGGATGTTCCCGGCCGGCAAGACCGACAAGCCGCTCAACCCGGCCTTCGACAAGCTGGTGAAGCCGGCCAAGACCCTGCTGTTCAGCCCCGAGGAGGTCGCCGCCAATCGCAAGGCCTGGGTGGATGAGTGGCTGGCGGCGATGAGCAAGTAGCCGGATTTAGCTATCTATCGAAGATGATCGCTCTACGGCGCCCCCCTCTGTCCTGCCGGACATCTCCCCCACAAGGGGGGAGATCGGCAGCTTTGGCGCCCCGCACCGTCCTGCGACCTTGGAGATTGGCGAAAGCCGCGATGACAGCCAATTTCCCCCCTAGTGGGGGAGATGTCCGGCAGGACAGAGGGGGGCGCGAAGGAACACGGCGTTCGCTAGTTTCCGACCCTGCCCCGGCGGTGCAGCGTGCAGTCCGCGCCGCGCTCTGACTCCCGTATCACCGCCGGCATCATCGCCCTTGCGGCAATCGTCGTGCTCATCGGCGGCGCCTTTGCCGGCCTCGTCCTCGAAGGCGCGCGCGATCCGTCAGGTGCTTTCGCCGCCTTCGACGGCTATCTCTTGCGCGTCGCCCGCTTCACGCTCTGGCAGGCGCTGCTGTCGACACTGCTGTCGGTCGGGCCGGCGCTATTGGTGGCGCGCGCCTTGTCCAGGCATCCGGGCTTTCCCGGTCGTCGCCTGATCCTGCAGCTCTTCACCGTGCCGCTGGCGCTGCCGGCGATCGTCGCGGCGCTGGGCGTGTTGGCGCTCTATGGCCATGCCGGCTATTTCGCGGGTGTCCTCGGTGCGCTCGGCGGCGGGGAATGGCCGGGCGTCTACGGGCTTTCCGGCATCCTGGTCGCCCATGTCTTCTTCAACCTGCCGCTTGCCACGCGGCTGTTTCTGGAGGCGCTCGGCGCCGTGCCGACCGACCAGTGGCGGCTGGCGAGCCAGCTCGGCATGGGCGCCTGGCCGGCGTTGCGGCTGATCGAATGGCCGGCGCTGCGCGCGGCCTTGCCGGGCGTCGCCGGGCTGGTATTCATGCTCTGCATCACCTCCTTCACCATCGTGCTGACGCTCGGCGGCGGGCCGGCTGCCACGACTTTGGAGGTCGCGATCTACCAGGCGCTGCGCTTCGATTTCGATCCGGCCCGGGCGGTGGTGCTGACGCTGCTGCAGATCGGCCTGACCTTCGTCGTGGTCACGGCATTGATGCGGCTTGGCGCCAATACGGTCGGCGACGCCAATCTGCCGGTAGCGCCGCGCCGCTACCTTACGACGGGCAAGATCGAGGCCGCGCTGAACGCCGGCCTGATCGCGCTTGCCTTGCTGTTCGTTGCCGGGCCGATCGCGGCGACCGTGCTCGCCGGGCTGGATGCCGATCTTGGTAGGCTGGCCGGCGAGGAGACAGTGCGCCGGGCGACGCTCACCAGCGCCGGGCTCTCTTTCTTCTCGGCGGTGCTTTGCGTGATGCTGTCGCTCTCGCTGATCGCCGCCAGGCGCGCGCTGGCCTTGCGGCGCCGCCTGGGTAGCGCCATGTCGCTGCTTGAACATGCCACCGACACCGGTGCCGGTTTCGTCCTGGTCGTGCCGCCGATTGTGGTCGGCGCCGGCTGGTTTCTGCTCCTGCGCGGCGTCACGGATGTCTTTGCCGTCGCGCCCGTTATGGTCGTCACCGTCAATGCGGTGATGGCGATGCCCTTCGCCATCCGCGCCGTTCGTCCGGCCTATGATGCTGCGAGCGAGCGCCATGAGCGGCTCTGCCTGGCGCTCGGCATTTCCGGCTGGAACCGGCTGCGCCTGGTCGACTTGCCGTCGCTCAGGCGGCCTTTAGCCACCGGCTTCGCCTTCGCCATGGCGCTGTCGCTCGGCGATCTCGGCGTGATCGCGCTGTTCGGCAGCGATTCGGTGCAGACCCTGCCTTATCTTCTGCTTGCGCGCATGAGCAGCTACCGGACCGCCGACGCTGCAGGGCTCGCCTTGCTGCTCGGCCTTGTCTGCTTGATGCTGGTTGTCGTCGCCGACTGGCTGGGGCGGGAAGCAAAGGCATGACGACAACGAACAATGGCATGGCGGAGAAGGGGTTGGCCGTTACGCTGGACGATGTTTCGTTCAGCTATGGCGAGGCCTCGTTCTGCTTCGACGCCGAATTCGCCGCCGCCAGGATCACCGCCATCATGGGGCCGAGCGGATCGGGGAAGTCGACCCTGCTCAATCTGGTCGCCGGCTTCGAATCGCCCGGCGCGGGCAAGGTGCTGATCGGCGGCGTCGATGTCGGCACCACGCCGCCTTCCGCGCGGCCGGTGTCGATGGTGTTCCAAGAAAACAATCTGTTCGCCCACCTTTCCGTCGAGGGCAATGTCGGGCTCGGCCGCTCGCCAACGCTCAAGCTCACCGCCGCCGACCGCCATGCGGTCGCGCAAGCGTTGGCACGCGTCGGCCTTGCCGGCAAGGAGAAGCGGCTGCCTCGCGAGCTTTCCGGCGGCGAGCGGCAGCGCGTCGCGCTGGCGCGGGTGCTCTTGCGCGACCGGCCCGTGCTTCTGCTCGACGAGCCTTTCGCCTCGCTCGGTCCGGCGCTGCGCGACGACATGCTCGATCTCGTGGCCGGCATCCATGCCGAGCGGCGCATGACGGTGCTTTTCGTCACGCACCAGCCGGAGGACGCGCGCCGAATCGGGCAAGACCTGGCATTTCTGGATGAAGGGAGGATCGCGGCGATGGGGTCGGCCGCCGAATTCTTCAACCAGTCTGGACCGGATGCCTTCCGGCGCTATATCGGCGATCGAGGCGGCAGCGTTGCCGGATCACAACACATTGCCCGGAAGCGGACATAATTTACGCCCAAACCGGCAACGGGTGATCCGGCGTTTTGCTTGCCTTGTCCGGGGGAGTGTGGCTAGGTCCGGCCATGCTGGTCCAGGTGGGCCGTGATTTGCCGAAAGATTTCGAAAGGAGCCGATCTGACGACCGGCATCGAGAGAGTATGGACGAGGCCGCTGGCGCGATTTTTCGCGATGGCCGGCTTTGCCGTGGCGCTGGCGAGCTGCCAGATGTTCACGCCGCCGGACGTGCAGGAGTCCGGCTTCCAGCCCTCGGACAAGCCGATCACGGTCGACAATGTCGTCGCCAACGCCAAGCTCGCGGACATGGCGAAGGCGCAGCATCCGCGAATTCTCGCCACCTATGGCGGCGAATATTCCGATCCGAAGCTCGAGCGCATGGTGGCCAAGGTCGTCGGCAATCTGACGGTGGTCTCGGCCAACCCGACGCAGACCTATCGCATCACCATCCTCAATTCGCCCAACGTCAACGCCTTCGCCTTGCCCGGCGGCTATCTCTATGTCACGCGCGGGCTGCTGGCTCTGGCCAACGATTCGTCGGAGCTTGCCGCCGTCATCGCGCATGAGATGGGCCACGTCACCGCCAATCACGGCCTGCAGCGCCAGCAGTTGGAGGCCGAGGAGGGGCTTGCCACCAAGGTCGTCTCGGACGTGCTCGGCGACAATCCGACCGCCAAGGCGGCGCTGATCCGCGGCAAGCTGAGGCTCGCGCAATTCTCGCGCAACCAGGAACTGCAGGCCGACGCCATCGGCATCAAATCCATCGGCGAGGCGGGCTATGATCCGTACGCGGCCGGCCGCTTCCTGCAGTCGATGTCGGCCTATACCGATTTCCGCTCGGTCAGCGGCGCCACCGATGCCAGTCTCGACTTCCTGGCCACGCATCCTAACACACCGCAGCGCATCGAGTTGGCGCAGCGGCTCGCCCGTAACTTCGGCCCGCCGGGCGTCGGCACGCGCGACCGCGACGCCTTCCTCGCCGGCATAGACGGCCTGCTGTACGGCGATACGCCGCAAGAGGGCTATGTGCGCGGTCAGACCTTCCTGCATCCCGGGCTTGGCGTGTCGTTCTCGGTGCCGGACGGCTTCGTCATCGATAATTCGGCGGCCGCGGTGACCGCGACCGGGCCGGGCGACATCGCCATCCGCTTCGACGGCGTGGCGATCGACAAGTCGGTTTCGCTGACCGATTATATCCGCAGCGGTTGGGTCGCCGGACTGGATGACACCAGCGTGCGCCAGGAAACCATCAACGGAAATGACGCCGCTGTGGCGCATGCCGTCGCTCAAGGCTGGCAATTCGACATCGCGGTGATCCGTGCCGGCGGGCAGGTCTATCGGCTGCTGACCGCGGCACCTTCGGCAAGCGCCGCGCTGGAGCCGGTCGCGCGCTCGGTCAGCGGTTCCTTCCGCACGTTGAGCGCGGCCGAGAAAGCGGCGCTCAAGCCGCTGCACATCCGGGTGGTCACCGTGCAGCCAGGCCAGACCATGGGCTCGCTCGCCGCCCAGATGGTCGGCGTCGACCGCAAGCTCGATCTGTTCCGGGTGCTCAACGCAATGTCGCCCGGCGCCACCGTTTCGGCCGGCGACAAGGTCAAGATCGTCACCGACAAATAGGGTCGGCGTCCGCGTTCAGGCGGCTTCCACCAGGAAACGCTCGACGCTGCCTACTCGGTACCTCGCGCATGCCGTTGTTGCTGCCATCCGTCAGAACAACCCGGAGCTGACGCTATCGAAGCCGCCGGTGCTGCCCGTGTCAGTGCTGCCGATGCTGCCGCCGTCAGTGCTGCCGCCGTCAGGGCCGCCGCTGCCGCCGCCGCGGGGCTCGGGATGATCGCCGCTACTGCCGCGCCAGGGCGCCGGTCCGGTATCGTTCTGTACCGGCTTGACGGTGATCGGTGGCGTCGTTGGCGTTGGTATTTGGACCACCTTCACCTTCGTGATTACTTTCCGCACGATCTTGGGCTTGCATACCGCGACCGTCAGGGCGCTGCGCGCAGGAAGACCGAGAATGCTCATCGAGTACACGCCTTGCCGCTCGATGCCGGCCTTGAGGAAAGCCAAGGCGCGAGCCGGATCGGCGGGTACCCCATTGCGACCTTCCTGGAAGATCACCGCCAGATCGTTCATGGCATTGATCTGGCCCATCGCCGCTGCCTTGAGCAGCAGGTCCAACCCCTTGCGGGTATCACGCTGGACGCCGAGACCATTGAACACGGCGCGTCCCCAGGCGGCCATGGCGTAGGGATCTCCCTTGTTGGACGCTTCTGAATAGAAGCCGTTCGCTTTCGTGAAATCCACGGCCGTCCCTATTCCGGACGAGGCGACGTAGCCGAGCTCGAAGACGGCCCGGACATGTCCCTTGTCGGCGGCATCCTGGATGGCCTTCCTTGCCTCGTCGACCTTGCCGGCCGCCAGCAGCGCCCGCCCGAGCTCGTAGCGGAAACGGGCGACATCGGGGTAGGCCTTCACCGCTGCCTCGCAGGCGTCCGTTGCCTCGCCGCCGATCTCGTTCGGCAGCCGGCCGGGGGCGACGCCCTGCAGGTCGAGCGGCGCGCCCGCCGCCTGGTCGCAGGGATCGACGCTTGGCGACAGCTTCATCGTTGCCTGCTTGGATGCGTTGCCGGCGCGGATTTGGAAGCCAATCTCGACAGGAGCGGCCGAACCGATCTGCGGCTCGTAACGCAAATTGTCGACTTCACCGGCCATCAGGCTGGAATCCGGAGACAAGGTCCGGTCCGGCAGCGACAGCGTTCCCGTTGCCGGATAGCTGGCGAGCTTTAGGCTGACCGCGGGGTCCTTGGTCGGGAAATCGAGCTTCAGCGGAACCGGGCCGACGCCGACCGGGACGCTGACGTCGCGCTTCTCGATCGCCTCGGCGGCGCCGGTGATGTGGATGCCACTCTCCGGCTGCTTCTGCTCGGCCATGACCTGCTGATCCTCGGCGCCATCGTGGCGCATCAGCACCACCTCGTCGATCAGCGATGAGTTCTCCCACGGAACCTGCTTGCCGTTGGTGGCCTTGACCACATCGCGGCGAACCGCGGCCATAACCGTGCGTATCTCCTGGTTCGGCGCCAGCGCGCGGCGGGAAAAGGCGGACGAGAATGGGCTGAGGGCGCCGGTGCCGTCATAGGCGACCGCGCCCGGCTCGGTGGCGAAGGCAATCAGCGTGTTCAGCGAGCTTGTCACCTGGGCGAGGCCGGCGCCGCCGGTGACGATCAGCTGGTCTCGGAGCCAGTAATCCTTGCGCGGGAACGGATTGTTGCGGCAGGCATCGAGGATGATCACCTGGATCTTCGATTTGGCGCGCAATTGCTGCAGCACGTCGTCGAGCTTGATCGCCTGGACCTCGATGTCGGCAGCGTCCTTCAGCGAAGCATCGACGGGAATCAGGAAATTCTCGCCGCCGATCTGGAAGCCATGCCCCGAATAATAGACGACGGCGAGATCGGCGCCGTCCGCCGCGGCGAGATAGTTGCGGAATCGCTCCTCGAACTGAAGCTTGGTCAAGTCCTTGGCGAGGAACACGTCGAAGCCCGCGACCCGGAACGTGTTCGCCACATCCTGAGCATCCTTGTCCGGGTTCTTGAGAGCCGGAATATCTCGGTATTCGGAATTGCCGATGACAAAGGCAACCCTGCGATCGGCATGGGCTTCGAACGTCGTGAAGCCCACGAGGACCAAGGCTGCAAAGAACGCGTAGCACCGCAGCATGGCAAGCCCCCATCCGCTCTGATCTGGTGCATTTAAGAAGGACAGTTTACGACGCGAGGGTCTGTTAAAGAATTCACAATCCATAGATACGGATGAAGAAAAGCCGCCGGGATGGCTGACCGACGGCTTATCGGCGACGTCGAGTCGCTGCGTCAGCTCTCAGGCGGCTTCCGCCAGGAATTCCGGGTTCTGCTTGACCAGCGCCGCCCGCAGCTTCTCCATGGCGCGCGCTTCGATCTGGCGCACGCGTTCCTTGGAGATGCCGAGCGCCTCGCCAAGCGATTCCAGGGTGGCGCCGTCGTCGCTCAGCCGGCGCTCCTCGATGATCCTGAGCTCGCGGGCATTGAGCGCGCGGAGCGCGCTCTTCAGCCAGACCGCGCGGCGCTCGACATCGATCGTCTCGCCGACCACTTCGTCGGGAAGCGGATCCTCCGAGACCAGGAAATCCATCCGCTCGGCGGCGCCGTTCTCGTCGGCAAGCGGGGTGTTGAGCGAGCTATCCGGAGCCGAAAGGCGCGAGTCCATCATCGCTACATCGGCTTCCGGCACACCGAGCGCGGCCGAGACCTCGCGGTAGAGCGAGGCGTTGGACATCGGCTCGGCGCCGTTGGCCAGCCGCGCGCGCAAGCGTCTCAGGTTGAAGAACAAGGCCTTCTGCGCCGAGCTTGTGCCGCCGCGCACGATCGACCAGTTGCGCAGGATGTAATCCTGCATGGAGGCGCGGATCCACCAGGTGGCGTAAGTCGAGAAACGCACCTCGCGGGCGGGCTCGAAGCGGGCCGCCGCTTCCAGCAGACCGACATGACCTTCCTGGATCAGATCGCCGAGCGGCAGGCCGTAGTGGCGGAATTTCGAGGCCATGGAAATCACCAGGCGCATATGGGCAACCGTGATCCTGTGCAGCGCGTTGTGGTCATTCTCCTCCTTCCAGCGCAAGGCCAGAATGTGTTCCTCGTCGCGCTCGAGATAGGGTGCCTTCATTGCCGCCCGGACCAGTGTCCGTCCTGCCGCGTCTTCAATCATGCCGGCTCCTCTTGGCGGTCGTTTCGCTGATGACCCGTTGAAAATACGTCATCGCGCCCTACAACAGCCTGCAACGTGCCAGGAGCATGGATGGTTCCGTTACGGCAGAGACGCACAGCAAGTGCGCGGGGCATGGTGTTGTTATCGAACCGGGAAGCCGCGTGCCGGGATTCGGAGTGATTTCGAGAATCGGATTTCTGGCTGGGCCGATTTTTGAAATCTGGTTCCTTATTTCGCCGAGATCTATCTGTCAGTTTGCGGCTCTTCACGATGCGCCGGGGTACCGGCCAATACGGGATCACAGAAAAATGAAATGGCTCAAATCGCTCCTTGTCGCCGGAACGCTGCAGGTTCTGGCGGTCGCCACCGGCCACGCCGGCGCCAATCTCGACCAGATCAAGCAAGCCGGCATCCTGAAGGTCGGCACGGAAGGGACCTACGCGCCCTTCACCTATCATGACCAGTCCGGAGCGCTGGTCGGCTTCGATGTCGAGATCGCCAAGGCGATCGCCGCGAAGCTCGGCGTCAAGGTCCAGTTCCTCGAAGGCAAGTGGGACGGCCTGATCGCCGGTCTCGACGCCAACCGCTATGACGCCGTCATCAACGAGGTCGGCATCACCGATGCCCGCAAGGCCAAGTATGATTTCTCCGATCCCTACATCGCGTCCAAGGCGGTGCTGATCGTTCGCGGCGATGACGCCGACATCAAGACCTTCGCCGATCTCAAGGGCAAGAAGGCGGCGCAGTCGCTGACCTCGAATTTCGGCAAGCTCGCCGAGAAGAACGGCGCCGAGCTGGTCGGCACCGACGGTTTCGACCAGTCGATCCAGCTGCTGCTCACCGGCCGCGCCGACGCCACCATCAACGACAGCCTGTCCTTCCTCGACTTCAAGAAGCACAAGCCCGACGCCAATGTGAAGATCGCCGCGCAGGAAGAGAACGCCGACTATTCCGGCGTCATCGTGCGCAAGGGCGATCCGGAACTGGTCGCCGAGATCAACAAGGCGCTGGCCGACATCAAGGCCGACGGCACCTACAAGAAGATCGCCGACACCTATTTCGGCCAGGACGTTTCGCAGTAAGCCGCATCGTCTTGCATTTCGATGCCGGCGGGCCGTTTTGACGGCCCGCCGGTTTTTGCTTGATAGTCATCCGGCATTCCCGGCCTAGATTCGGCCGCGTCCGGGAAGGAGGAGGGCTCCGTGGGGCACTGGCTGCAACTGATGCTGGAATCCTTGCCGACGCTGTTGTGGGCGGCGCTGATCTTCACCGTGCCGCTGACGCTGCTGTCCTTCGCTCTCGGGCTCCTGGCCGGGCTGGTCACGGCGCTGCTCAGGCTGTTCGGCCCGAAGCCGCTGGTCGCGCTCGTGCGCTTCTATGTCTGGATCTTCCGCGGCACGCCACTGCTGGTCCAGCTCTTCCTGATCTTCTACGGCCTGCCGTCGGTCGGCATCCTGCTCGATGCCTTCCCAGCCGCGCTGATCGGCTTCACGCTCAATATCGGCGCCTACACGTCGGAGATCATCCGCGCCGTCATCGGCTCGGTGCCGAAGGGGCAGTGGGAGGCCTCCTATTCGATCGGCATGACCTGGAGCCAGGCGATGCGGCGCACGATTCTGCCGCAAGCAGGCCGCGTCGCGGTGCCGCCGCTTTCCAACACCTTCATCTCGCTGGTTAAGGACACCTCGCTCGCGGCGGCGATCACGGTGCCGGAGATGTTCCAGGCGGCGCAGCGCATCGTCGCCACCACCTATGAGCCGCTGATCCTCTATGTCGAGGCGGCCGCCCTTTACCTGGTGATGAGCTCGGTGCTGTCGGCGCTGCAGGCGCGGCTGGAAGTGCGGCTCAACCGCTATGGCGGCTTCCTGGAGGCCAATGCATGATCGGCCTCACCAATATCGAGAAGCGCTTCGGCGACAATCTTGTCCTGAAGGGTGTCACCGTCAGCATCGACGAAGGCAGCGTCACGGCGCTGGTCGGCCCCTCGGGCGGGGGAAAGAGCACGCTTTTGCGGTGCATCAACCTCTTGGAAATCCCGACCTCCGGTACCCTGCGCATCGGCGACGAGACGCTTGCGTTCTACCCAGGCGGCAAGGTGCCGGCAAGGGATGTCCAGCGCGTGCGCCTGCAGACGGGCATGGTGTTCCAGAATTTCCAGCTCTTTCCGCATCGCACGGCGATCGAGAATGTCATGGAGGGGTTGGTGACGGTGCTGAAATGGCCACAGGCGCGAGCGCGCGAGCGGGCGATGGCGCTGCTCGAGAAGGTCGGCATGGCGCACAAGGCCGATGCTTGGCCATCAACACTGTCAGGCGGCCAGCAGCAGCGCGTGGCGATTGCCCGGGCGCTGGCGCCGTCGCCGCGCGTGCTGCTTTGCGACGAGCCGACCTCGGCGCTCGATCCGGAACTGGCGCAGGAGGTGGTCGACGTGCTGGGGCAGCTTGCCCGAGAGGGCACGACCATGGTGATGGCCACCCATGATCTCAGGCTCGCCTCCAAGATCGCGCAGGAGGTGGTGTTCCTCGATGCCGGCGCGATCGTCGAGAAGGGCCCGGCTGCGGTCGTGTTCGACAATCCCGAGCGCGAGCGGACCAAGCGCTTCATCGCCTCGCTGCGGCAGGAGGAAGCGCGGAAAGAAGCTGGGGGCCCGTAGACGCTCGCTTCTACAGCAACAAAAAACCCGGCGCGGTGCCGGGTCTTTCGCTATTCGGTAGGCGGGAAAGCTCAGGCAGCTTCTTCCTGCTCGGCTTCCTCGTTGTCGGCCTTGGCACCGCGCTTCGGGCCCTTGTTGAGGTTGACCTCGATGAGGCGCACGGCTTCCGTCTCCGACATGCGGTTGACGGCAGCGATCTCGCGGGCCATGCGGTCGAGCGCGGCCTCGTAAAGCTGGCGCTCGGAATAGGACTGCTCCGGCTGGTTGTCGGCGCGGTAGAGATCGCGCACCACTTCCGAGATCGAGATCAGGTCGCCGGAATTGATCTTGGCATCATATTCCTGCGCGCGGCGCGACCACATGGTGCGCTTGATGCGGGCACGGCCCTGCACGACCTTCAGCGCGCGATCGACGTAATCCTCTTCCGACAGCTTGCGCATGCCGATCGAGGTCGCCTTGGCGACCGGCACCTTGAGCCGCATCTTGTCCTTCTGGAAATCGATGACGAACAGCTCCAGCTTGTGACCCGCAACTTCCTGCTCGTCGATCGCCACGATCTGGCCGACGCCATGCGCCGGGTAGACGATGAACTCGCCGGTCTTGAACCCGTGACGGGCCGCGGTCGACTTCTTCTGCGGGGTGATCGTTGCCATTACGCCCTGAACTCCTTAGTTGTGCCGCCGGCATCATGCCGGCCCAAACTCGTGCGATCGGCGAAAGCCGACCGTCAGCCGCGCAACATGATGAACCCACCGGATAGGCCGAGGCTGGCTAACCGCACAAATGCGACAGCCTGCCCCAGATCACTCTGGTCCGGATTGAGAAGCTCACCTTTCAGTGATTTGGGGCGTTAGCGCCATAAATCGACGTTGTGTCACCGGCATGTTGCGCTCATATAACACAAAAAGTCGGAAGAATCAAGGTTTTGCTGCATTCGCTAAGGCTGAACTCCATCGCTGCCTGTCAAGACAGCAATTGTATCGGCCCCGTTACGTTGCGTCATGCCGGCGTTGCCGGCCCAGACGTCAGTCGCCTTCGCCAGGCTCCGGCGAGAAATATTTCTCGAACTTGCCGGTCTCGCCGTCGAAGGTCTTGGCGTCAGCCGGCGGCTCTTTCTTGGCGGTGATATTGGGCCATTTCTCGGCGTATTCGGAATTGACCTGCAACCATTTGTCGAGGCCTGGTTCGGTGTCCGGCTTGATCGCGTCGGCCGGGCATTCAGGCTCGCAGACGCCGCAGTCAATGCACTCGTCCGGGTGGATGACCAGCATGTTCTCGCCTTCGTAGAAACAGTCGACCGGACAGACCTCGATGCAGTCCATGTATTTGCATTTTATGCAATTGTCGGTCACGACATAGGTCATTGCAGGCTCCGGGACGTCCCGTTTTTGCTGAGTTTTGAAGGTGAGGTAACGCCTTTGGCCGCCGCTGGCAAGGGCAGGGCTTGCCACCTGATCCGGCGTCGCGGAATGGAACTTCAGCCGCTTGCCGCAACAGGGTCCGGTCGCATCGTCAGTCTTCGTCGAGCAGACGGTCGGTTTGCCGGCGCTCCCGCTTGGTCGGACGGCCGCTGCCGGCCTCGCGTAAAGCCGGAATGGCGTCGGGAATGGCCTCGCCCTTGGGCGTCGGCGGCGGCGACATGTCCTCGTAGAGCAGCCGCGCCTCTTCGGCAGGGCCGCGCCGGGTTCCGGACCCAAGCACCTTCCAGACCAGGATGCGTCGATCGAGAGTGATGGTCAGCACGTCGCCGGGCTTCACCAGATCCGAGGCCTGCGCTGCTTTGTCGCGATTGATGCGGACGCGTCCGGCGACGACAAGCTTCGCCGCCAGCGACCGCGATTTCACCGCGCGTGAGAAGAACAGCCATTTGTCGATGCGCTGGCGGCCTTCTCCAACCATTGCAACCGGCCGGGCTACTTCTTCAGCTGGTCGCGCAACGCGGCGAGCTTGGCGAAGGGCGAATCCGGGTCGAAGCGCTGCGGGCGCTCCTCGCGCGGCTTGCTTTGGAAGGCCGGCTTGCCGGCTGAAGCATTGCCCTTGCCGTCCGGCCTGTTGCCTTTCCAGCCAGACCGGCCCTCGCGGCGGTCGGGGCGCTCGCCCTGCGGCCTGCCTTCGCGCCGTTCGCCGGTTTCCGGCCTCGGCTTGAACTTGTTGCGATCGAAGCGCGGCTTGCCGGCGCCGTCGCGCTGCTCGCGGCGGCCCTCATGAGCCGGCCGATCTCCAGCCTGGCCGCCCGGCTGGCCATCGCGCGCGGCCTGGGCGTTGCGCGGACGGCTGTCGCGGCGGTGGCGCGGACGCTGATGGTCGAAGCGCGCCTGCCGCCACAGCAGGATCGGCTTCGGCTCTTCCTCGGCGGGGGCTTCGCCGGCGGCTTCGGGCGCTGCCGCTGCAGCCGGCTCGGCTTCGTTTGCCGCCGAAGTCTCCGGCGGGGTCTCGCCGACTGGCGCGTCGCTTTGTTCCTCCGGCTCGCCCGCCGCAGCGGCCTGCGCATGCGGTTCCGCTTCGATTGCGTCCTGCTCGACTGTTTCGGCAACGGGCTCCACGCTTTCGGCCGGGGGTTGCTCCGTATGCGCTTCGGCCTCCGAGCTCTCAGCCGGCGCTTCGGCCGCGGCGTCGGCGGCCGTTGCCCCGGCCGCCTGCGCGGCGCGCGCGGCCTCTTCCGCCGCTGCCTTAGCGGCAGCGGCTTCGCGGGCGGCGTTGTCCAGCGCATCGAGCTTGGCCTTCACCTCGGCGGCCGGCTTCGGCTCGGCGCGATAGCCGAGACCTTTGAGGATCTCCTCCATGTCGTCGGCGGTGGCGCCGAGGATCGACATCATCGGCGGCGTCACCATGAAGGCATGGCCGTCATAGGCGCCGTCCGGCCGCTGGCCGAGGCCGGGCTTCCAGTTGGTCGCCGGGCGGATGAGGTCGGCCAGCCGCTCGAGGATGTCGACGCGCACGGCGCGGCGGCCGAGATTGCGGTAGCCGGCGAGCTTGTAGAAGGTTTTGTCGAAGGACGGGTCGATGACCACCGAGGTGCGGCCCGAGGCCAGCGCGTGGACGACGTCGCCGAAGCCGGGCTTCTCCTTGCCGTCGTTGTTCAGCGCCCAGAGCAGCGTCACCAGCCCGGCGGGGGCCGGCTTGATCAACGCCGGCACGAAGACGTGGTAGGCACCGAAGCGTACGCCCAGGCGACGCAGCGCAGCGCGGCCCTCCTGGTCGAGCGACTTCATTTCCTCCGCGATGTCGCGGCGGTTGATGAGGCCGAAATGCTCGACGAGCTGGAAGGCGATGCCGCGGGCGATGCCAGCAAGCTGCTCGGCGTTCTTCAGGTCAACCAGCGGCTTCAGCAGCGTTTCGATCTGGAAGTTGACGAAACGCTCGGCGCGCGCCGCGACCTTGTCGCGGGCAGGGCCGGTCAGCTGCTCGTCGGCAAGCAGCACAAGCCGCGGCTTCAGCGCCTCGTCGCCGGCGACCAGCGTGCCGATCGGCGCGCCGATCCAGCGCAGGACGCCGTCCGAGCCCAGGGCGAGATCGCCATTGGCGCAGGCGGCAAAGCGTTCGGCGCGCGCTTCGAACTCCGTGCTAAGCGCCTTCTGGGCGGCGGTCCGCACCGCCTTGGCATCCTCGCCGCCGGCGCTCTGGTCGGCGGTGAAGCGGAACCCCTGCAACTCGCCGACATGATGGCCTTCGACGAGGACGGTTCCGGATGGGCTGATTTCGGCTTCAGGCATGGTATTTTCTCTAAGGCGCCGCATGAGCACGGAAGTCCTGCGATCTACGAAGCGTTTCGTCAACCGCTCATGCAGCGCATCGGACAATCTGTCTTCGATTTCGCGCGTCTTTTCCTGCCAGTGTGCCTGATCGGCCAGCCAGCCCGGTCGGTTGGAGACGAAGGTCCAGGTGCGAATCTGGGCGATCCGGTGCGACAGCGTGTCGATATCGCCATCTGTCGTGTCGGCTCGCCGCACCTGCTCGGCCATGTAATTCTCGTCGACATGGCCATGGCGCGCAAGGTCCATATAGATCGAGGCGATGAGGTCGGCATGCTGGGCGGGCGCGATCTTGCGGTAGTCCGGCAGCGCGCAGGCTTCCCACAAGAGCGCCACACGCTCCGCGCCGGAGGCGAGCGCGCGGATATCCTCGTCGCGCGACAGATGTTCCAACGCCTGCGCGTCCACCGCCGGCAGCGCGCGCGTCAATCCTTCGACCGGCGCGTTGGTCTCGATCGAGCGCTTGAGCGCATCGAGGCTGGTAAAATCGAAATCGGCGGTGCGCCACTGCAGAACCTTCACGGCGTCGAAATCGTGCCCCTCGATCTTCTGGACCAGATCCTCGTCGAACGGATCGACCTGGCCGGTGACGCCGAAGGTGCCGTCACGCAGGTGCCGTCCGGCGCGGCCGGCGATCTGGCCGAGCTCGGCGGCAGTCAGGTTGCGGTACTGGTAGCCGTCGAACTTGCGGTTCTGGGCGAAGGCGACGTGGTCGAGGTCGAGATTCAACCCCATGCCGATGGCGTCGGTGGCGACGAGATAGTCGACATCGCCAGACTGGAAGATTTCCACCTGGGCGTTGCGGGTGCGTGGCGAGAGCGCCCCGAGCACGACCGCTGCGCCACCCTGCTGGCGGCGGATCAGTTCGGCGATAGCGTAGACCTCGTCGGCGGAGAAGGCGACGATCGCCGTGCGCCGCGGCAGGCGGGTGAGCTTCTTGGAACCGGCATAGGCAAGGTGCGACAGCCTCGGCCGCGTCACCACCGACACGCCCTTCAAGAGGCGCTGGAGGATGCCGTGCATAGTGGCGGCGCCCAGAAGCAGGGTTTCCTGGCGGCCGCGCAGGTGCAGGATGCGGTCGGTGAAGATGTGGCCGCGTTCGAGGTCGCCGGCAAGCTGCACCTCGTCGATGGCGACGAAGGCCGCGTCGGTCTCGCGCGGCATCGCCTCCACGGTGCAGACCGAATATTTGGCGCTCGCCGGAACGATCTTCTCCTCACCGGTGACCAGCGCCACCTTGTGGGCGCCGACCTTCTCGCAGACGCGGGTATAAACTTCGCGGGCGAGCAGCCTCAGCGGCAGGCCGATAACGCCGCTCTCATGCGCCACCATGCGCTCGATGGCGAGATGGGTCTTGCCGGTATTGGTCGGCCCAAGCACGGCCGTCACGTCGCGGCCCGTAAGGATCAGCGGATGGGTGTGTTTCGGCTGAATGTTCATCGGCCCGGAAATTAAGGTCTTTCTGCCGCTTGTTTGTCGGAACGCGGCGGTGCCGCCGCGTGTGACAGGCGACACATAGGGATTTAGAGCGCGAAGCGAAAGCGGAATGTTCCTACGAAGGACGGCGACGCAGGTTGGCACCCGTCAAAATGCGCTGTCGTTAACTGCTGGAACGAGTCTGGAACGAATCGGCGACGAATCACTGACTCGTTCTGATTCAGGTTTTGTTCACGGCTATATGTGGATTTTTTGACGCTGAGTCTCACCACATGCTGAATCTGTGGATTGGCCCGTTTCATGCTTGGCTGAGGCAAGCCCCGATGGGCCGTTAACCTTTGCCGGTGAACGATCGCGACGGATGCGAGCGCAGCCACCAAGATTATGAAATGGTTGACCTTTCCTAAACCGCCGTTAATCATTTCGGCGCCATTTCCGGCTCTTTGCGTTAACGTTCTGGCCAAAGACGGAACGAATCGGCGACGAATCAGCGATCCGTAATGTTTCCTGTTTTGTTCACCCCTAGATATGGTGTCGTCCACAGCTTGCGTACCGAAAATTCACAGCTTGTGAACCGTCTTTTGCACCGGGAGCGGGGAGGCCGTTAACTTTTGCGTGCCGTATTGAGGCAGGCGCTGGGCGGCCCGCTTGGAGTCGCAGACAAAAAACAGGCGATCCAGTTGCCCGGACCGCCTGCCGTCGGTGTCAAAAAAATCAGGCGAAGTACTGGCCGCCATTGGCGGTGATGGTCGAGCCGGTGATGAAGCCGGCATCGTCCGACGCCAGGAAGACGACGCAGCGCGCGACCTCTTCCGGCTCGCCGAGGCGGCCGACCGGAATTTGCGGGATGATGCGCTCGTTGAGCACCTTCTCGTCGATGGCCTTGACCATGTCGGTGGCGATGTAGCCGGGGCAGATGACGTTGACGGTGATGCCCGCGCGGGCGCCCTCCTGGGCCAGCGCCTTCGAGAAGCCGATATCGCCGGCCTTCGAGGCCGAATAATTGACCTGGCCGGCCTGACCCTTCTGGCCGTTGATCGAGGAGATGGTGATGATGCGGCCGAACTTGCGGTCGCGCATGCCGCTCCACAGCGGGTGCGTCATGTTGAAGACGCCGGAGAGGTTGGTGTCGACGACCTCTTTCCACTGCTCGCGAGTCATCTTGTGAAACATGGCGTCGCGGGTGATGCCGGCATTGTTGACCAAAACCGAAACCGGGCCGAGATCGGCCTCGACCTGCTTGATGCCGGCGGTGCAGGCGTCGTAGTCGGCGACCGACCATTTGTAGACCGGGATGCCGGTCTCGGCCTTGAATTTCTGGGCCGCTTCGTCGTTGCCGGCATAGTTCGCGGCAACCGAATAACCGGCATTCTTCAAGGCGACCGATATCGCCGCGCCGATGCCGCGCGATCCGCCCGTGACGATTGCTACCTTGGTCATGTGCTCCTCCCTTGGTCGGGGGAACGAATAGGGAGTAGCGAATAGCGAGTAGGGGTCCGATGTCCCGTCGCGCAAACGCTGTTTTCCCCTATTCGCTACTCCCTATTCGCTATTCGCTCGTTCGCTATTGCCTCAGTTCAACGCTTCCACACACATCGCAACGCCCATGCCGCCGCCGATGCAAAGCGTCGCGAGACCCTTCTTGGCGCCGCGGCGGCGCATCTCGTAGACCAGCGTGTTGAAGACGCGGGCGCCGGAGGCGCCGATCGGATGGCCGATGGCGATGGCGCCGCCGTTGACGTTGACGATCGCAGGATCCCAGCCCATGCCCTTGTTGACGGCGCAGGCCTGCGCGGCGAAGGCCTCATTGGCCTCCACAAGGTCGAGGTCCTTGACCGACCAGCCGGCCTTCTCCAGCGCTCTCTTCGAGGCCGGGATCGGGCCGGTTCCCATGATCGCCGGATCGACGCCGGCGGTGGCCCAGGAAGCGATGCGGACCAGCGGCGTGATGCCGCGCCGGACGGCTTCGGCTTCGGTCATCAGCAGCGCGCCGGCGGCGCCGTCATTGATGCCGGAAGCGTTGCCGGCGGTGACCGTGCCTTCCTTGTCGAAGGCCGGCTTCAGCTTGGTCATCGCATCCATCGTCGCGCCATGGCGGATATATTCGTCCTGATCGACGATGGTGTCGCCCTTCTTGCCCGAAATGGTGAACGCAACGATCTCGTCCTTGAACTTGCCGGCCTTCTGCGCAGCTTCGGCCTTGTTCTGCGAGGCCAGCGCGAACTGGTCCTGGTCTTCGCGGGTGATCTGGAACTGGCGGGCAACGTTCTCGGCGGTGTTGCCCATATGGTAGCCGTTGAAGGCATCCCACAGGCCGTCCTTGATCATGGTGTCGATCATCTTGTAGTCGCCCATCTTGACGCCGGCGCGCAGGTGCTCAGCGTGCGGCGAAAGCGACATCGATTCCTGGCCGCCGGCGACGATCACCTTGGCGTCGCCCGTGGCGATCTGTTGCATGCCGAGCGCGATTGCCCTGAGGCCCGAGCCGCAGACCTGATTGAGGCCCCAGGCGGTGGTCTCCTTAGGCAGGCCGGCCTTGATCGAGGCCTGGCGGGCAGGGTTCTGTCCCTGCGCGGCGGTCAGCACCTGGCCGAGGATGACTTCGTCCACTTCCGCCGGGTCGACTTTGGCCCGCGACAGCAATTCCTTGATGACCACGGCGCCGAGCTCATGTGCCGGCGTGGCGGCGAAACTGCCATTGAAGGAGCCGACCGCGGTACGGGCGGCGCTGGCGACGACGATTGAATTGGAAGCGGGCATTTTCTTCTCCAGACTTCGGGGTGTCGTTCTCTAGACGGTCATTGAAGACTTTTCTTGCCCGTTAGGGAACCCGAGTCAAACCGGAAATGGGCATGGCCGCCATGCGCGGCAAGCAGAGCGAAGGCGGATCGTCACGGCATCGAGCTTCGCCGCCGGCACAATTTGCCCGGGGCCACCATGCATTAAATGATACCGCACTGCACAAAGCACTTGGAATTGTGATGCTTTTGCGCATATCCTCGACAAATGGCGCAATCGTTACCGGCCGCTTACTGTGAACGCGCCGGTATCCTGGGGAGGATACGAATGGCCGCGAAAGACGACCCGATCGTCATCAAGAAATATGCCAACCGCCGGCTCTACAACACCGGCACCAGCACCTATGTGACGCTCGAGGATCTGGCCGACATGGTCAAGAAGGGCGAGGAATTCACCGTCCAGGACGCCAAGACCGGCGACGACATCACGCATCCGGTGCTCACCCAGATCATTTTCGAGCTGGAGAACAAGGACGGGCAGAACATGCTGCCTATCCCCTTCCTGCGCCAGCTCATCGCCTTCTACGGCGACCAGATGCAGATGATCGTCCCGAGCTTCCTCGAACAGTCGATGATCGCCTTCTCCAAGGAACAGGAGCGCTTTCGCGAGCAGTTGAAGGGCGCCTTCGGCAAGACGCCGATGGACATGATGAAGACGCCGATGAAGGCTCTGGAGGAGCAGACGCGCCGGAACGTCGAGATGTTCCAGAACGCCATGCGCATGTTCACGCCGTTCCCGTCGGCGAACAGCAATTCCTCCACCCCGGCCGAGCCGCCGAAGAAGGAAGCGTCCGAGAAGGCCGACGATCTGCAGGAACTGAAGGCGCAGATCGCGGCGATGCAGCGCAAGCTCGACACCATGTCGTGAGCGCTTTCGCCATCGTCTGATGGCGGTCGAAAGATTTTGAGGTTGGCCGGAGGGCCCGTCCGTCGTCTAGCTCGGGCATGACCCCGGGGCTGATCCGAGGATTCATACTGTGACCTTTGCCGAAGCGTGCGGCAGCGCAGACCTGCACCGTTGCACGGCTCGAAGTCACGACTTGTGTCCTATGGTCTGCGCGGCGCCGCTTCGCGCCTTGCTCAGCTTCAGGATGACGACGGGCACGGCATCATCTCCTCTTTCGTTGCACCGTCGGCGGTAAGCGAGGAGTTCGCCTCTTCGTCGTCCGGGGGCGAAGTTCGGCGGCATCGCCCAAAAAACCACGCTCCCGCCTTGCACTGGTCATGTCTTCGCCCCACTCTGCCGTAAAGCGGGAGGAACGCGGATTTGAGGGGCAATTCTGGATGGATAACGCGATCTATCTCGTGACGCTGGTCGGCACCGGCCTTGTCGTTGCCGCTGCGTTTTCGAGCTTGATCGCCTTCCGCTTCGGCGCACCGCTCCTGCTTCTCTTCCTCTGCATCGGGCTTGCAACCGGGGTCGACGGCCTCGGCATCGAATTCGACAACGCACGCTTGGCTTATTTTGCCGGCTCATTGGCGCTGGCCATCATCCTGTTCGATTCCGGCTTTGGCACGCCGCTCAATGCGCTCCGCCAGGCAGCCGGGCCGGCGCTGTCGCTGGCCACTATCGGCGTCATCATCACCACCGGCATCTTCGGCGTCGCCGCCTTCTACCTGCTCAACCTCAGCTGGCTCGAATCCGCGCTTCTCGGCGCCGCCGTCGCCTCGACTGACGCGGCCGCCGTGTTCTTCCTGCTGCGCGCCGGCGAGATCCATCTGCGTGAGCGCGTGCGCTCGACCCTCGAAGTGGAATCCGGCACCAACGACCCGATCGCCATCTTCCTCACCATCACCTTGGTCGAGATCATCGCCGCGCACACGAACCCCAAGGCGGACGCGCTCGCCGCCAACCTGGCGGTCGGCTTCCTCATCAATATGGGGCTCGGCGCCGTTATCGGCGTGCTCGGCGGCCTGGCCATCGTGCGCCTCGTCGAGCGGCTCAACCTCGACCACGGCCTGCTGCCGATCTTCGTGCTGACGCTGTCGCTGATGGTGTTCGCCGCCGCCGGCGCGGTCGGCGGCTCCGGTTTCCTGGCGGTCTATCTCGCCGGCCTCGTCGCCGGCAATTCCGACATTCGCGCCGTCACCATCCTGAAGCGCTTCCAGGACGGCATGTCGTGGCTGGCGCAGATCATCATGTTCCTGATCCTTGGCCTGTTCGCCACGCCGTCGCAATTCCCGGCGATCCTGCTGCCTGCGATCCTGCTCGGTCTGTTCCTGATCTTCGTGGCGCGGCCTTTAGCCGTCTGGCTCTGCCTGATCCCATTCCGCCTGCCGCGTCCCGAGGTTGCCTTCGTCTCCTGGGTCGGCCTGCGCGGCGCCGTCTCGATCCTGCTGGCCATCACGCCTTTGCTCGGCGGCCTGGCGAACGGCCGGCTGATCTTCAACGTCGCCTTCATCATCGTTCTGGTGTCGCTGGTGGTGCAGGGCTGGACCGTCGGCCCGCTGGCGCGCCGCCTCGGCCTGATCGTGCCGGCGCGCCTCGGCCCTCTCGACAAGGTCGAGCTCGAACTGCCGGGCTCGGCGCATCACGAACTGCTCGCCTATCGTGTGGCGCCCGGCAGCCCGGTGGCCCGCGGCGAGCGCATTCCACGCTGGGCAAGGCCCTCGCTGGTGCTGCGCGACGGCCGCTCCATGCGCTTCCAGGACATGGGCAGGCTGACTGCAGGCGACCAGGTCTACATCTTCGTGCCAGACCGCTATCCGCGCCTGCTCGACAAGCTGTTCGCCAGCCGCGCCATGGTCGACCCCGAGGATGCCGATTTCTTCGGCGCCTTTGCTATCGACCCGGCCCGCCCCGCAGCCGAATTGGAAGCCGCCTACGCGCCGGGTCTCACCGAGGCCGAGCAGAAGCTCACGGTCGCGGCACTTGTCACGGAGCGGCTCGGCGGCCACGCCGAATATGCCGACCGCGTGATGATCGGCCCGATCGAATTGATCGTGCGCGATGTCGACGAGAAGGGCCGGATCACCCGGCTCGGCCTGTCCTTCGAGCCGACGGCGCCGGTGGCGCGTGTGCCGGTCTTCCTAAGCGCCGGCGAGATCGCCGATCGCATTGCGGCCATCATCCGCAACTGGCGCAAGCCGGCGCAAACGCAAGCTACCGAAACCAAGCCGGACGAAACGGCGCCCGAGCCTACGGCGCAAAAAGCAGCAAGCGAAAGCTGATGTCTCACAGCGACATCATTTTTGCGCGCGTGCCGTAACGCAGCCCTTGCATCGTCCCCGGCGCCGGGTAAGGTCGCCGCGTTTTTCGCGGAAAGGGAACGACCATGGCCGGCTTCAAGACACTCGACGATATCGGCGCCGTCAGCGGCAAGCGCGTCTTGGTGCGCGTCGACCTCAACGTGCCGGTAGCGGACGGCAAGGTGACGGACTCCACCCGCATCGAACGCATCGCGCCGACCATTTCCGAGCTTTCCGGCAAGGGCGCCAAGGTGATCATGCTCGCGCATTTCGGCCGTCCGAAGGACGGTCCGTCGGCCGAGTTCTCGCTGGAGCCGATCGCCCGGGCAACGGCCGAAGTACTGGGCCGCCCGGTCGGCTTCGCCGCCGACTGCATCGGCGAGAAAGCCGCCGACGCCGTTGCCGCCATGAAGGACGGCGACGTCCTGCTTCTGGAGAACACCCGCTTCTACAAAGCCGAGGAGAAGAACGAGGCCGCCTTCACCGAAAAGCTCGCCGCCAATGGCGACATCTATGTCAACGACGCCTTTTCCGCCGCGCATCGCGCGCATGCATCGACCGAGGGCCTGGCGCATCGCCTGCCAGCCTATGCCGGCCGCACCATGCAGGCCGAGCTCGACGCGCTGGAAAAAGGCCTCGGCAATCCGGTGCGGCCGGTGGTCGCCATCGTCGGCGGCGCCAAGGTCTCGACCAAGATCGACCTTCTGATGAACCTGGTGAAGAAGGTCGACGCGCTGGTCATCGGCGGCGGCATGGCCAACACCTTCCTCGCCGCGCGCGGCACCGATGTCGGCAAATCGCTTTGCGAACATGATCTCGCCGGCACCGCCAAGCAGATCATGATCGAGGCGGCCGAGGCCGGCTGCGCCATCATCCTGCCAGCCGATGGGGTCGTCGCGAAGGAATTCAAGGCGGGTGCTGCGAGCGAAACCGTCGCCGTCGAGGCCGTTCCGGCCGACGGCATGATCCTCGATGTCGGCGCAAAGACGGTGAAGACCGTCACCGACTGGATCGACCGCGCCGCGACGCTTGTGTGGAACGGTCCGCTCGGCGCCTTCGAGATCGAGCCCTTCGATCGCGCGACCGTCGCGGCGGCGAAACATGCGGCGGAGCGCACCAAGGAAGGCAAGCTGGTTTCGGTTGCCGGCGGCGGCGACACGGTGGCGGCGCTCAACCATGCCGGGGTCGCCGACGATTTCACCTATGTCTCGACCGCCGGCGGCGCCTTCCTGGAATGGATGGAGGGCAAGCCTCTGCCCGGCGTCGAGGTGCTGAAGCGCTGATATTGTCAACACTTGGCGAGTCGGCTCGGATCGCGAATACTTTCAATCGATTCGAGCTTTCCGCCTTCATTCCTTTGGCGGTAGTGTTCTGCTAGGCGGAATATTACCGTCAGGGAGAAGCACTATGAGCGAACGTCTCGAAGACATTGCCGCCGCGATCGTGGCCGATGGCAAGGGCCTTTTGGCCGCCGATGAGAGCTCCGGCACCATCAAGAAGCGTTTCGACGTCATCGGCGTCGAATCCACCGCCGACAACCGGCGCGACTACCGCGAGATGATGTTCCGCGCCAAGGAGGCGATGACCAAGTACATTTCCGGCGTCATCCTCTATGACGAGACCATCCGCCAGAAGGCTGCCGACGGCACGCCGCTGGTCGACATCATCAAGGCCTCGGGCGCCATTCCGGGCATCAAGGTCGACCTCGGCGCCAAGCCTCTCGCCGGCTTTCCCGGCGACACCATCACCGAGGGTCTCGACGGCCTGCGTGAGCGGCTGGCCGACTATCACAAGCTCGGCGCCCGTTTCGCCAAATGGCGCGCGGTGATCGACATCGACACTGCCAAGGGCGTGCCGTCGGCCACCTCGATCGGCTCCAACGCCCATGCGCTGGCCCGTTATGCCGCGCTCTGCCAGGAGGCCGGCATCGTGCCGATCGTCGAGCCGGAGGTGCTGATGGACGGCGCCCACTCGATCGACACCTGCTACGAGGTGAGCAAGGCGACCCTGCTCAAGCTTTATGGCGAGCTCTACGCAGCGCGTGTGGTGCTCGAAGGCACCATCCTCAAGCCGAACATGGTCATCTCCGGCAAGAAATCAGGCAGGAAGGATAGTCCCGAGGAGGTTGCCGAGAAGACGATCAAGCTGTTCCGCGAAACTGTGCCGGTGGCGGTGCCAGGCATCGCCTTCCTGTCCGGCGGTCAGGACGACGAGCAAGCGACTGCCAACCTCAATGCCATCAACGTCATCGGCCCGCATCCGTGGAAGCTTAGCTTCTCATACGGCCGCGCCCTGCAGGCGGCCGCGCAGAAGGCCTGGAGCGGCAAGGCCTCGAACGTCGCCGCCGGCCAGGCTGCCTTCATCCATCGCGCCCATATGAACCACCTCGCGGCGCTCGGGAAATGGCGGCCGGCGCTGGAGGAAAAAGCCGCCTGATACCTGGCTTCCCCAAAGCGCTGAAAACCCGGGCCTTGTGCCCGGGTTTTGTTTTTTGCCGGCCGCATTCCTACCTGATCCACCGAAACAGCGGCGGCTGTGTCGGATCGCGCCGATGTCGAACGTCCTTGGCAGGAGAGGACAGGAGATAGTCATGGATCGCAATGCCGTGGTTTCGCGGGAGGACTGGTTCGAGGCGCACAGGAAGCACCTCGAGCGCGAGAAGGAGCTGACGCGGTTCCGCGACCGCATCGCCGCCGAGCGACGGCAACTGCCATGGCTCAAGCTGCGCAAGGACTATGTCTTCGAAAGCGAGCAGGGGCCGAAGCGTCTCGCCGAGCTGTTCGCAGGCAGAAGCCAGTTGATCGTCTACCATTTCATGATGACCCCGGGGTCCGACCATCGCTGCGAGGGCTGCTCGTTCCTCGCGGATCATATCGACGGCGCCAACCGGCATCTCAAGCACCATGACGTGTCGCTGGTCGTCGTCTCGCGGGCGCCGCTGGCCGAGCTCCTGCCCTACAAGCAGCGCATGGGCTGGAAATTCGAGTGGGTGTCGTCCTACGCGTCGGACTTCAATTTCGACATGCAGGTCTCCTTCACCGACAGGCAGATCGCGGCGGGCGAGACCGTCTACAATTTCCAGAAGCGCCCGCTGAGATCGAAGGACCTGCCGGGCACCAGCGTCTTCTATCGCGACGAATGCGGCGACATCTTCCTCACCTTCCTGTCGCGCGCACGCGGCGGCGATGCTCTGATCGGCGCCTACCACTATCTCGACATGACGCCGAAGGGCCGCGACGAGACCGGCCCCTATCACGGCCTGATGGACTGGGTGCGGCTGCACGACGAATATCAGGCCAAGGGCAAGGACAGGCCGGACTGCTGCGAGTGACGGGCCCGTTCATCAGAGGCGCAGGAGCCGCCGTTCGCAGGCCGTCCTCACCTGAATATCGGCGTCAGGCCCAGCGCCCAAGCACGGCCGCGAGCGAGATTGCCGCCATGGCAAGCAGCGCAAGCTTCCAGAAATCGCTGCGGCGCTTCAGCCCCGGCCAGCCGAGTGGCTTGATGATCTGGATCAGCATGATGCCGATGATGACAAGGGCAAGCAGTTTCGTCATGCCGCCTTTGACCAGCATCTTCGGCGGCTGTCAAAGCGGTTCCTGCAGCCGTATCTCTCCTGACAAATGGCCGGTTATCCTGCGCTTCGCGAACCTTCCCGGCGCTCGCTTCGGCAAGCGGCCAGGTTCCTGACAGACTGCTGTCAGCAGGGGTGTGAGATACTCTTCTCATTGAAAACGAGGAGCCTGGTCATGAACGGTTTTACGATACTGCGCAGTGTGCAGCACTATGTCGGCAGGATCCGCACGGTGCGGAACGAGATCCGCACCCAGCGTTTCCTCAACACTTTGCCGGCGGACATCCGCAAGGACATCGGCTGGCCGGACCTCTATGACGGCCGCGTGCGTGAAAACTGAAATTTTTCGAAGCCGCGACTTGGATAGAGGCCATGCCGCGCCCAGATGTAACGTCGGTTGAAATGTCGGGTGTCAGGAAAGACACTGCTGTTGCCGACCGGATTCGTTGCAGCCTCCTGACAGTATGTTGTCAGGAGGTCTACGTTATTGAAGCAGTCTCGAACCTGCGGGAACCGGTTTGGGGACCGCGGCATGCGTAGAACCGAAACCAAGGGGTCAGACGATGCGCCGCGCCGACAGGCTTTTCCAGATCGTGCAGCACCTGCGCGGCGGCCGGCTGGTCACCGCGCAGAAGCTCGGCACATGGCTCGAGGTTTCCGAGCGAACCATCTATCGCGACATAGCCGACCTGCAGTCGACCGGGGTGCCGATCGACGGCGAGGCGGGTGTCGGCTACATGATGAGGGAGGGGTTCGACCTTCCGCCGCTCATGTTCACGCGTGACGAGATCGTGGCGCTGGTTGCCGGCGCCCGCATGGTGCGCGCCTTCGGCGGCGCGGCGATGGCAAGGGCGGCCGACGAAGCGCTGGTCAAGATCGGCGCCGTGCTGCCCGACGCCGAAAAGGACCGCATCGCCCGCACCGAGATCCATACGCCGATGTGGGTGGTGAGCGACGCCGCGCGCGAGGCGATCGACCTGATCGAGCGCGCCATCGAGAAGCGCCAGGTGCTGACCATCGATTATTCGGACGAGGCCGGCCGCAGCACCGCCCGCGACATCAGGCCGTTGGGACTGTGGTTCTGGGGCAAGGTCTGGACCCTGGTCGCCTGGTGCGAGATGCGCGACGATTTCCGCGCCTTCCGCATCGA
Organism: Mesorhizobium album; assembly: GCF_033977205.1. Taxonomy (NCBI): domain Bacteria; kingdom Pseudomonadati; phylum Pseudomonadota; class Alphaproteobacteria; order Hyphomicrobiales; family Phyllobacteriaceae; genus Mesorhizobium; species Mesorhizobium album. The sequence goes on from NZ_JAVIIW010000012.1 coordinate 67,704, forward strand.
CCGCATTGCCTCAGTGGTCATTGCCGGCCGCATCTACAAGCCGGAGCGCGGCAAGCAACTTGCCGACTTCTATCGCGCCGTGGAACGCAGCGAGGATTACGGCATGGCGCCCGACCGCGCGGCGCGGAGCTAGGCGCCTTTTCCTTCTCCCCTTGTGGGAGAAGGTGACCGAGCGAAGCTCGGCCGGATGAGGGGTGTTCCAGGGAACACCAACGCCTCATTTCTTCCAACACCCCTCATCCGTCTCGGCGCTGCGCGCCGATCTACCTTCTCCCACAACAAGGGGAGAAGGAGAGGGCCGCTTATTCCTCGTCTTCTTTCTTGTCCTTCGACTTCAAAGCCGAAAGCTTGGCGAAGACGGCATTCGGATCGAGTTCCTGTTCCTCGTCCTTCGGCTTTTCCGGAGCCGGCGTCAGGCGCTCGGTCAGCGCCGCCGGCAGCAGCGTGTCGCCGGCAACCGGCTGTGCCTGCTCGCGGCCGCGCGAGGCGCGGTTGACTTCCATGTCGAGGTCGATCTGCGAGGTCAGGCCGAGTGTCACCGGATCCATCGGCTGCAGATTGGCCGAGTTCCAGTGCCGGCGCTCGCGGATCTGCTCGATCGTCGACTTGGTGGTGCCGACGAGGCGGGCGATCTGGGCGTCCTTGAGCTCGGGATGGTTGCGCACCAGCCAGAGGATGGCGTTCGGACGATCCTGGCGCTTCGACAGCGGCGTGTAGCGCGGACCCTTGCGCTTCGATTCCGGCACCCGCACCTTGGGGTCGGACAGTTTCAGGCGATGGTTCGGATCCTTCTCGCCGCGCGCGATCTCGTCGCGAGTGAGCTGGCCGGTCATGATCGGGTCCATGCCCTTGATGCCCTGCGCCGACTCGCCGTCCGCGATCGCCTTGACCTCCAGCGGATGCAGCCCGCAGAACTGCGCGATCTGCTCGAAGGAGAGCGCGGTGTTGTCGACCAGCCAGACGGCGGTCGCCTTAGGCATCAGCAGCGTATTGGCCATATCAAAAATCCTTCTCGTTCGCCCGCGTTCCCGCGCGGGCGGTGGTTTTAGAGCCACCAAAATGGGAAATTCGCGGCGTATATAAACGTTCTGCCACGATTTCGCAATGTTTTTGGGAAGAAGCGAACCGGCGGTCCCAAAAAGACAAAACCCGCTGGACGGGGTCCAGCGGGTTCGGAACCGGAGACGAGCAAGCGTCTGCGACGGCTCTGGCTTCAGGGCACGGGCCCGGCCGGGTGACCGGGTCGCGCTTGAAATCAAAGAGCCCGGCGGGCGATCTTCTCGATATCGGCGCGGTTGATGCCGAGGTCGTTCAGCTGACGGGCGTTGAGGCGGTTCAGCTCACGCACGGTCTCGTTGTACAGGCGCCAGTTGCGGAAAGCGCGGATCGGGTTCATTTCAGTCCTCCATTCGTGGGGTCAATCGTTTCGATGCCGCGTAAATAGGCATCGCTGCCCAGAAAATGAACGGACGCTTTTGCATAACGGCAATGCATTTGTTGCAATGCAGCATTAAGTATTATTGAACCTGTCGCCTACCCAGGGTGTGGCGAGATCAAGGTCAGGCCGGTATCACCCGAATCTCGGCGCGTCCTAGCCGACGTCGAGCACGATCTTGCCGATATGCTCGCCTTCTTCCATCCGCTCATGCGCCCGCCAGGCTTCGGTCAGCGGGAAGATCATGTCCATGACCGGCGCGACCTTCCGGGTGCCAAGCAACGGCCACACCTGGGCCTCGAGGGCCGCCGCGATGGCCGCCTTGAACTCGACCGTGCGCGGGCGCAGCGTCGAGCCGGTATGGACAAGGCGTTTGACCATGAGCTTTGCGAAGTCGGCGCTTGCGACGGCGCCGGCCTGCACAGCGATCTGGACGATGCGGCCCTCGATCGCCGCGGCATCGTAGTTGCGCGCCACATAGTCGCCGCCCACCATGTCGAGGATGACGTCGGCGCCCCGGCCGCCGGTCGCGTCCTTGACCTCGGCGACAAAATCCTGCTCGCGATAATTGATCGCCCGGTCGGCGCCGAGCTTCAGGCAGGCGTCGCATTTCTCCTTGCTGCCGGCCGTGGTGACGACATAGGCGCCGAACGTCGACGCCAGCTGTATGGCGGTGGTGCCGATGCCGGATGAGCCGCCATGGACGAGCAGCGTCTCACCTTTCTTCAGCCCGCCGCGCTCGAAGACATTGTGCCACACGGTGAAATAGTTCTCCGGCACGGCAGCGGCCTCCGAATAGGTGAAGCCGGCCGGGATCGGCAGCACGCTGCCGGCATGGACCTTGACATATTCGGCATAGCCGCCGCCGGGCGTCAGGGCGCAGACCCGGTCGCCGATGCGCCAGCGCGATATCTCGTCGCCGAGCGCCGCGACTTCGCCGGCCGCCTCGAGGCCCGGCAGGTCCGAGGCGCCCGGCGGCGGCGGATAGACGCCCTTGCGCTGCTGCACGTCCGGCCGGTTGACGCCGGCGGCGTGCACGCGGATGAGGATCTCGCCGGGACCGGGCGCGGGAACGTCGCGCGTCTCCGGCTTCAGCACCCTGGGACCGCCGGGCTGCGAGATTGCGATGGCCGTCATCTTTGCCGGAATCGTCTGTCCGCTTGCCATGATAGTCTCGTCTCCCTGTGCCGGTGGTAGCCGGCCGTTTGCATCGGCGCCCTTGCCCTATGTATGCTGATTGCCAAATCAGGCAAATGGCCAAAAAAGGGAGAAGCGACGATGGCGATCTTCGACGACGAACCCAGGAAAAAGCCGCGCCAGCATGAGATCGGCCAGGATCTGTCGCTGCTGTCCGTCGACGAATTGTCCGAGCGCATTGCCCTGCTGCGCGAAGAGATCGCCAGGCTGGAAGCCGAGCGGGCAGCCAAGGGCGCCACCAAATCCGCCGCCGAGGCGCTGTTTCGCAGAGGATAATCCTGGCGGCGTGCCTGCTCGCCCCGGAAAAGCCTGAATGCGGCTGCCAGAGCTGCGCCCGAAATTTCCAGCCGGATCAGCCCATGTTCGCAACCTACCGACCGATCCTCTCGCTGCTGCGCGGCACCGCATTCCTGCTGGCGGCGTCGGGCCTGCATGGCCTGCTGCTCCCGCTGCGCGGACAGGTGGAAGGGTTCTCGACCGCATCGCTCGGCCTGATGGGCACCGCCTGGGCCGGCGGCTTCGTCACCGGCTGCTTCTTCGCGCCGCGCCTCGTGCGCCGCGCCGGCCATGTCCGGGCCTTCGGCGCCTTCGCCGCGTCGGGCGCGATCATCGCGCTGCTCACCGGCCTCATCATCGATCAGTATTTCTGGATCCTGCTGCGCGCCTTCACCGGCTTCACCATGGCCGGCGCCTTCATGGTCATCGAAAGCTGGCTGAACGAGAAGGCCACCAACGAGAATCGCGGCACCGTCTTCGGCCTCTATATGATGGTCACCTATGCCTCGATCATGGGCGGCCAGATGATCGTCGCCGGCGGCGACGTGAGATCGGCCTCGCTGTTCATGATCACCGGCATCCTGTTCTGCCTGTCGCTCATTCCGACCGCCGTCTCGACGCAGTCGAGCCCCAAGCCGCTGCAGGACGTGAAGCTTGACGTCAAAGGCCTCTATGTGAATTCACCGGTGTCGGCGGTGGCGTGCGTTCTGATCGGCATCGCCAATGGCGCCTGGGGCACGCTCGGCGCCGTCTACGGTGCGCGCATCGGCATCTCCACCGCCGAGATCGCGCTGATGATGAGCCTTGTGGTCGTCGCCGGCGCGGCCATGCAGCTTCCCGCGGGGCGGCTTTCCGATACCACCGACCGCCGCTTCGTGCTCGCCGGCGCCGCCTTCGGCGCGGCGCTGTTCGCCGTGCTGATCTTCCTGTTCGCGCCGCATTCGGGCGTCTTCGTCATCGTGCTGACGGCCGCCTATGGCGCTTTCGCCTACACGCTCTATTCGATCGCCGTCGCGCACGCCAACGACCACGCCCGCGCGGAGGATTTCGTCAAGGTCTCCGGCGGCCTGCTTCTGCTCTACGGCTTCGGTACCATGATCGGGCCGCTGCTTGCGGCCGCCTTGATGGGCTGGATGCGTCCCGAAGGGCTCTTCCTGGCAACGGCGTTCGCGCATCTCAGCCTCGCCGGGTACACGCTGGTGCGCATCCAGGCCCGCGCGCCGGTGCCGATCGAAAGCCGCGAGGCCTTCAAGACGCAGCCGGCCGACCGTGCCGTCACGCCGGAAGCCTTGCGGCTCGATCCGCGCAGAAAGGTTGAAACCGATAGTTGAGATTTGGAGAACTTTGCCTCACAAATAAGGCATGATGTTTTCCGACGCCTTCATGGCGATTGCCGATCCCAACCGGCGCTATCTCTTGGAAGAGCTCCGGCGCGGCCCAAAGACGGTGAATGAATTGGCCGCCGGTTTGCCCGTTTCGCGCCCGGCCGTTTCCCAGCACCTGAAAGTTCTGCTCGACGCCGGACTGGTCAACGCCAAGGCCGAAGGCACCAAGCGCGTCTACACCGTCAGCACGGCTGGCTTTCTCAGGCTCAACATCTGGCTCGACCAGTTCTGGGAAATGTCGCCTGGGGAATAATCGCTGCAGGTGATCGCGCTCAGGCGCATTCGCGCAAGATCGGCTCGTGCGCGTCCGTTTCTGGAGTTTGCTCGACGGAACGGTCTCGATCTCCCGTTTTGCTCGCCTATCGCTATGCCCTGGACTTCAGGGGGCCACCACCGTCGTGATCGGACCCAAGTCGGTAGCCGAGCTAGACACCGCCATCGAGGCCGAAGAGGCGAGGCCTCTCGACGCTGGCGAGATGGCCGAGATCGACCGGTTGGTCGCAGAGGCAAGATCGTGACATCCGACCTCGGAATTGCTTTTTGCGATTGCATAGGTTCTTTAGGGATCGAATGTCCCGATGGAGAAATTGTGGACCAACTGGGAGAAGCTACTGCAATCAGTATTGCAGGCCCAGGCGATCTCCACACCGCAAGAGCAGGGGCCATGCTCGGTGGCAATGCCCCCTGCGTACCGCCGCATCGACGAAAGCCGTGCGGCACGGATGTCTGGAAAGATGCGCGCCTTTCAATTCCTTCCGATCGATGTTCTGGCTCCCTACGTCGACAGGATTTGGGGGTGGGAAAGTGTTGGCGGCGAGCGGGTCGACTTGCCTGTGCTGCTTCCCGGAACCGGGGCCGAACTGTATTTCCACTACCGTACACCGTTCAGGCGATCGGTCGGCGGTGGCACGCCGGAAACCTGTTCCGTCAGCCATTTATTCTATATTCGCCGCCGGCCGTTGGAACTGTTGCCATCAGACGACGTAGGTTTCGTCGCGGTGCGCTTCCGGGCCGGCATGATACATCGATTTGTCGACATGCCGGGCAGAGACATGATGGATCGTGCGCTTTCCGCGGAGGACCTGTGGGGTGCGACGGGCCAAGAGTTGGCCTGGCGTGTAGCCGGCGCGGAGGCGCCGTCCACCCGGCTCCAGTTGATCCAACGCTTCCTTGCACAACGCCTGTCCAGCGCGGCGCCGGATATCGTCTTCGAACACGCTATGGGCATGCTGTATGGCGATCCAGCCAACCTTGCGATCGACCGGTTGACAGCCTGCGTCGGACTCGGGCGCCGTCAGTTGGAACGCCGTTTCGCTAGCATTGCCGGGCAAACACCAGTCGAGATTCGTAGTCTGGGACGCTTCCAGAAGACGGTTCGCGCCCTGATGCTGGACGATAGCGCAAGGGCCACAGACGCAGCGCTAGCATACGGCTATTATGATCAGGCTCACTTTATCCGCCACTTCCGCGAGTTGGTTGCGGAGTCTCCGCAGCGCTACCTCAAAGAGGCTCGCGCCAGGACGCATTTTTACAATACTTCCCGCTGTGCTGGAGCGATGATGACGGCTCCTTCATAACTCTAGGAGATTGTCCTCATGCATCTTTTGCTGGCGGAACTGAGTGCCCGGCCGGCCTGTGCCGGCGAAGTCGAAGAGATTCTGCGTAAGCTGGTGGATATCGCAAGCGGCGAAGAAGGCAATGTGCACTATGCCGTGCATCGGCAGACGAAGGATCCCAATGCCTTCGTCATCTACGAGCTCTATCGAGACGCGGGGGCGTGTGACGCGCACCTCGCATCGCCGCCGGTGAAGCAGGCGTTGGAGCGCTTCGAGACGCTGTTGAGTGCGCCGCCGCGGCTCGTTTTCTGTGATTTGGTGGCCGCGGCGGAGTAGGACTGCTTAACTGGACCGGCTTTCACCACGCAGCGACGATACACGAAGTATTGACAGGTAGAGAGCGACTCGCCGCCTGGAACATCAAATCGAGCTGGGCGGGATCGTGCAGCATCTCGCTCTAGCAGGGTGTTGAAAAACTGTTTTGTTCACGGAACGTATCAGAATCAGACTGAGCACAAATCAGATTCAAAACGGGTATCTCCGAGCCTTTTTCAACAGCCTGCTAGCCCTTGTCGTAGGGGAAGAGCTTGAAATAGGGCTGTGCTTCCGCGACGACGCGGGCGAAGGACCGACGCGCGAGCAGCCGGTCGTGGTAGCGTCTCACCGCCGGGAATTTCTCGCCGAACGGCTCGACCTTGTTGGCATAGAACAGCGCCGGTGAGGCGGCGCAGTCGGCCATGGTGAAGGTCTCGCCCACCGCCCAGGTCTTTCCCTGCATCTCCTTTTCGATGACGGCGTAGGAATTGCGAAGCTGCTCGCGCGCCTGCTCGACCCCGAACGGATCGGTCCTGTCCTTTGGCCGTAGCCGGTCGCCGACGATCTTCTGCATCGGCTCCTGCACGTAGAAGTCGTAGAAACGATCGGCCTGGCGAACCATGATGGCGAGGTCGATATCGGCGGGGATGAGCTCGACCGGTCCGGGGTAATAGGCGGCGAGATATTCGATGACGATGGTCGATTCCAGCACCGTGCGGTCCCGTGCGTCGTCGTGCAAAGCAGGCATCTTGCCGGTCGGCGCTATTTCGAGGAAGGCCGCGTGCGACCGCTCGTCGCCAAGGTCGACGATGACCGGCACGAAAGGCGTAGCGTTTTCGTAGAGCGCAATCAGTGGCTTCCAGCAGAAGGAGGCCAAGGGATGGAAATGCAGGGTCAGGGACATTCTTCGCTCTCTTTCGTCTGTGCCGTCGCGGCACCGAAGTGATTTTCGCCAGCCGTTGGAGTCAAGGCTGGGCCTGGCGATGTGTGGCGATGGCGTCGATAATCAGCGGCCAGTCGTTGCGGTGCAACTCGTGGCCGCCGCCTTCGATCCGCACCAGCCTGGCACCGGGAACGGCAGCGGCAAGCGCCTCGCCGTGCTCGACCGGGAAGATCGGATCGGCCGTGCCGTGGATGACGAGCAGCGGCACCGTCAGGTCCGTAATCCGCCGCTGCGGACCGCCACCCTTGAGCAGGAAGTGATTGGTGGCGCTCGCGAGACCGCCGGCTCGGTCGTAGTCTTCTTCGATCATCGCGCGTGTCCGTTCGCTGTCGAACGGATGAAGGGTGCTGGCCAGCGCTTGTGCGCCCTTCACCGTGTAGCCAAGCACCTGACTCCGGTCCGACCAAACGACATTGGCGCCTTCTGCGGAATGCTCCTCGTAGGCTTGGCTTGTGCCGGGCAGACCAGATGTATCGACGCCGAGCGGCGAACTGGAGATCACGGTGAGCGCGCTGACGCGCGTCGGATATTTCAGCGACACGGTCTGGGCAATCATGCCGCCCATCGACATGCCGGCCACATGCGCTTTGCGGATGCCGTGGTCGTCGAGCACGCGGATGGCGTCGTCCACCATGTCCTCGAATGTGTAGGGCGGCGCGCCTGGCGTGTATTTGGTCGAGAGACCGGTATCGCGATTGTCGTAGCGAATGACGAAGCGACCGCGTTCGGCGAGCTGCCGGCAGAAGGCCTCGGGCCACCACAGCATCGATCCCATGGCGCCCATGATCAGAAGGATCGCCGGGGCGGCCGTGCTGCCGAAACTCTCCGAGACGATTTCAGGGCGCGGCAAGGCGGCCATCGCTTCCTCCTTCAATCTGATTGCATTTAACAATCAGTTGCACGATAATCAGACTGATATCATAATGCAACCGGTTTTTTGGAGACTGTCATGAAAACCGAGCACCGGTCCGGCTGCCCGATCAATCTGTCGCTCGAGGTTTTTGGCGACCGCTGGAGCCTGATCATCCTGCGCGACATGATCTTCGGCGGCAGGCGCCATTTCCGCGAATTGCTCAACGGATCGCTGGAGGGCATCGCCTCCAACATCCTGGCCGACCGGCTGAAGCGGCTGATGGAACTCGGCCTGCTGACCAAGGCCGACGACCCCAGCCACAAGCAGAAAGCAATCTACAGCCTGACCGAAATGGCGATCACGCTGGTGCCGATCATGGCGCATCTCGGCGCCTGGGGGAGGGTGTGGCTTCCGGTCAGCGAGGAGCTGTCGATCCGCGCCGAGCTTCTCGAAAAGGGCGGCCCGCCGCTATGGGAGCAATTCATGGACGAATTGCGCCACGAACATCTCGGCGCGCCGGCAAAGACGCCGCCGGGCACGCCTGGCGTGCGCGCACAGCTGCAGGCAGCCTACGAAGCTGTGGTCGCCCGCAAGGCCGAGGCAGCCACGGCGTGAAGCTGGAGGCCTAAGGCGCGTCGCGATCTTTCAGATTCGCTCCATGCGCTTTTTTTAACGCATGTATTTATCCCGAAATCGGTTCCCACTTTCGGGAGACATGCTTTAATTCACATTGATGTCGCGGCTGGCCGACCGCATCGACACCGAGAAGCCGGCCAGCACATCGAACAGCGCTATGATCAGCAGGGTGAAAAACACCGAGTGCGCCGCGCCCTTCACCAGCAGGAACTCGACCAGGAAGGCGATGAAGACAAGCGTCGACAACAGGTGATCCATGATCGACGCGGTGGTGGTGCGCGCCGACTTCACCATCTCGACAAACAGGAAGACCAGCCCGATCAGCACCATCAGGTCGCCGAGCGTCATTGAGAAGACGCCGCCCGACATCATGCGGAACGAGAAGATCACGCCCGCCCACGGATCGTCGCCGCTGCCGAACAGCCCGAGCAGTCCGAGATTATAGAGAACGAAGGGCACGATCAGCAGCGGGATGGCACCGAACATCTGGGCGTCTCCAATGAGGCACCCTTTTGTAAAATCCGCGGCAACCACGCCGTCAAGGCTTTTCGGCGATGGCACCGAACACGCTGTAAGACCTAATGAAACAACGATGTCAGCCCGTTGTCCGGGCTTTTCTGCTCGACCCGGCCCGAAATTCACCAACCATGGGCACATGCAAAAAGACCGGCCATTGGGCCGGTCTTTCGAAACGTCGCAAACCGTGGGAGCTTCTCAGCTTTCCTTCGGCTCCAGAACCTGGCGGCCGCGATACATGCCGGTCTTCAGGTCGATGTGATGCGGGCGGCGCATTTCGCCGGAATTCTTGTCCTCGACATAGGTCGGGGCCTTGAGGGCGTCGGCCGAGCGGCGCATGCCGCGCTTCGACGGAGAGGTTTTTCTTTTTGGAACGGCCATGGATATGCTCCACTACATGGTCAAAATGCCCCGGCAACCCTCGCGAAAGGGCCGCATCGAGGCCATAATCTGAGAAAGTCGGGTGCCTATACACGCCTTGCGCCGTTTTGGCCAGCACTGCGGCGAATTTTTTTGAGCCGGTGCCGGCTAGGCTAATCCAGACAACCGACATAGGCGCCCGACCTGCCTGCGCGGCGTTCTATCAGATTGGCGAGCCGCCTCAAACCCGGGCCAGGCTTGGCCGGGTTGCGCGCGATCGGGTTGGGCAGGGTGACGGCGAGAAGTGCAGCCTGCCGGCGCGACAATTGCCTGGCCGAGACGCCGAAATGATGCCGCGCGGCGGCTTCGATGCCGTAGATGCCCGGGCCCCATTCGGCGATGTTGAGATAGATCTCCATGATGCGCCGCTTCGACATCACAGCGTCGAAATAGACGGCCAAAGGCAGCTCGACCACCTTGCGCACGCTGCCCAGCGGCCGCGACCATAAGAACAGGTTCTTCACCGTCTGCATGGTGATTGTGGAAGCGCCGCGCGTCGCTTCACCGGCGAGCGCATCGTCGACCACGCCGCGCAATTCGCCGAGATCGACGCCGCGATGAAAGCAGAACTGCCCGTCCTCCGACATGATCACCGAATGCGCCAGGACCGGCGCCAGATCGTCGATCGACACCCAGCGCCGGTCGTAGCCGGAGAAGGTCGCGAGATCCTTCAGCATCAGCGTCGAGACAGGATGCACGAAGGGCGGCAGATAGAGGAAGGTGAGCACGACCGGGATCGCCGCCAGAACGATCGCCGCGATCAGGCAGCGCCGGGCAAGGCGCTTGAGACCGGCGCGGTTCAGGCGCCGCGGTCGCGCCATGTCCAGCCCTTCGGTTTCATGTTCGACGATCGGTTCCGACAAGCCGCCCCACCCGTGCCACGCGCCCAATCGGCATAAAGGTGCCGGGCTTCTTGCGCAATGTCTGAGTGTCGGCTACCGGTCCCGGCCATGATGAAAGACGACCAGATCGCCTTCGAAGCCGCGCTTTTCGCGCGCGCCGCCGCAGTCGAGGTGCTGCTGCGGCAGGTTCTCGATGCGCGTCCGCTTTCCGGCGAGATCGCCCGGCCGGAGCGCCTGATGGCGGCGATGCGCCATGGCGTGCTCAACGGCGGCAAGCGGCTCCGCCCCTTTCTGGTCATGGAAAGCGCGGCCCTTTTTGCCGCCGACGGCGAGGCGGCGCTGCGCATCGCTGCGGCGCTCGAGTGCGTGCATTGCTATTCGCTGATCCATGACGATCTGCCAGCGATGGACGACGACGATCTTCGCCGCGGCCAGCCGACCGTGCACAAGGCTTTTGACGAGGCGACCGCGATCCTTGCCGGCGATGCGCTGCTGACTTTAGCCTTCGACATCATCGCCGACGAGGCGACCGCGCTGCCGGCCGAGCGCCGGGCGGCGCTCGTGCTGGCGCTGGCGCGGGCTGCCGGAACCGGCGGCATGGTCGGGGGCCAGACGCTCGATCTTGAAGCCGAGCGCAAGCGGCCTGACGAAGCCGGCATCATCCGGCTGCAAGCGATGAAGACGGGCGCGCTGATCCGCTTCGCCTGCGAGGCCGGCGCCATCGTCGCCGGCGCGCCGCCCGCTGATCGCGAAAGGCTGGCCGAGTTCGGCTCGGCCATCGGCCTTGCCTTCCAGCTCGCCGACGACCTGCTCGACCTTACCGCCGACGCACAGCAGATGGGCAAGGCGACAAAGAAGGACGCCGCCGCCGGGAAGGCGACGCTTGCCGCGCTGCACGGTCCCGACTGGGCGCGCGAGCAGCTCCACGGCCTGATCGAGCAGGCACATGCGCTGCTCGATCCCTATGGCGAGAAGGCGGCCCTGCTCAAGGCCGCGGCGACTTTCGTGGCGACGCGCAACAGCTGAACTGCGGCGCAGGCAGACGACGCCAGCCCGGTACCGATGCAATCGTCACAGCCTTGCCTGGGCGAAAATGCGGATGCCCACTCGATGCCCGACTTCAGTGAAAGCACGTAGCCACGGAGGGAGCTGCCTGATCTGCAGATAGAGCGCCGACTGCGGCTCGGATTGTTCGCGCTGTCCGAATACTGCTGTCAGCAGCGGGGTGATTATCCTGCATCCGCAGCAATCTATATCCGCTCCAGGACAACGAACGGAGATCGATCCGTCCGATGACGGCCTCGCCGACTTTCGTCCAGTGCCGCTAAATCCAACCCGAAAGGAACCTGGAAATGCCCTTTGCCAACTTCAAGATGCCCGAAGCCGCCCTCACAAAAGCGCAGAAGGAGGATCTCGTTCACAAGACCACGGAGATGTTCGTCGAGTATTTCGGCGAGGGTGTGCGTCCCCACACCATGGTGCTGATCGAAGAAGTTCCCGATGGAGGCTACGGCCGCGCCGACGAAGTCTTCATTCTTCCCGACGCCTACCGAGCCAAGGATACTGCGTGATTTGAACCAGCGAGCCGCTTGCCGAGTGACTCGCCCTTGATTGATCGATACCCGGTCATCATGCCGCGCCAACGAAATCTTAATGTAAATCGAGCGTAATCCCGACCGTTAAAATTGTGCGTATGGGTTGGGGTTGCGCATGCCGGAGTATTCCTCCTTCATCCGGTCGATCCGGGTTCGCTACTTTTCGGGATTGCTCGTCTTCGCGCTGGCCTCGGCCGCCGTCATGTTCGCGCTCAACCGCGTCAATTCATATCGCCATGAGGTCGATGCCCTCAGCGGCAATTTCGTCATCTTCTCGCGCGACCTGCGCAACGCCACCAATTTCGCCGAGACGACCGGAACAGCCTGGCGGGCCGAGACCCGCGATGCGCTGACCAGCGCCGCGCGCGGTCATTCCGAACGGCTGATGGGCGAGATCGAGGTCCTCAACGCGCAGCTCGCCGCGATCAGGCCGCGGCTTTCGACCAACACGCTCAACAAGCTCGAATCCGCTTCGGTGAATGGCGATCTGTTCTGGTCGGCGCGCGACATGGTGCGCAACTTCAACCTGATGTCTGTGGCCCAGAAAGTCGACGAATGGAGCTATCGCGAGATCCGCAACCAGAACGATCTTTTCGCCCAGCCGATGCTGGTGCGCGTGCGCACCGCGCTCGACGACGAACGGCATCTCGCAGACGCTTCCAGCGACCGGCTGCTCTTATGGGCGAGCGGCCTGCTGATCGCCGTGATCGCCATCGCCGCGGTTCTGATCTTCCGGCCGATGGAGAATGCGATCCGCCGCGCCTTCGCCGAAACCGCGGCGTCGCTGTTCAAGGCGGAGGCCGCCGACCGCGCCAAATCCGAATTCCTCGCCAATATGAGCCATGAGATCCGCACGCCGATGAACGGCGTCCTCGGCATGGCCGAGCTTCTGGCCAAGACCGAGCTCACGCCACGCCAGAAGACCTTCACCGACGTCATCGTCAAGTCCGGCAACGCGCTGCTCACCATCATCAATGACATCCTCGATTTCTCCAAGATCAATGCCGGCCAGCTGACGCTCGACCCCGCCCCCTTCCGCCTGGCCGAGGCGGTCGAGGACGTGGCCACCCTGGTTTCGGCCCGTGTTGCCGAAAAGAACCTCGAGCTTATCGTGCGCGTCGATCCGCGCCTGCCGAGCTTCGTCGTCGGCGATGCCGGGCGCTTCCGCCAGATCGTCACCAACCTGCTCGGCAATGCCGTGAAGTTCACCGAGAAAGGGCATGTGCTGATCGACGTCGGCGGCGATGTCGTCGACGGCATGGTCCAGCTCAAGGTCCGTGTCGAGGACACCGGCATCGGCATACCGGCCGAGAAGTTGCAGAGCGTGTTCGAGAAATTCGCCCAGGTCGACGGATCGTCGACGCGCCGTCACGAAGGTACCGGCCTCGGGCTGGCCATCTCGGCCCGCCTCGTCGACCTGATGGGCGGCAAGATCGGCGTCGAAAGCGAGATCGGCCGCGGCTCGGTCTTCTGGTTTGCCGTGCCGCTGCCGGTGCACAGGCAGGATGCGCGCGACGACATCGTGCCGGTTGATGTCACCGGCGCGCGGGTGCTGGTCATCGACGACAACCCGGTCAATCGCGAGATCCTTTTGGAGCAGTTGCGGAGCTGGAGCTTCGATTGCGCGGCCGCCGAAAGCGGCGCCGTCGGCCTTGCCTTCCTCGACCGTGCCTGCCAGCTCGGAGCATCGGTCGACTGCATCATCCTCGACTATCAGATGCCCGGCATGAACGGCGCCGACGTCGCCAAGGCGATTGCTGCCGACAGCCGTCTGTCCTCCATTCCGGTCGTGCTGCTCACCTCGGTCGACCAGGTCGATTTCGGTAGGATGGTGATCGATTTCGGCATCGTCGCGCATCTCACAAAGCCGGCGCGCTCGGCGGTGCTGCTCGGCACGGTGATTTCGGCCATCCAGAAGGCGCGCATGCAAGCCGGCAAGTCGCATTTCGTGCGCGAGCCGGTCGTCGCCCAGGCGGCGCCGGCCTTCACGGTCATCCGCGGCCCGGCGGTTCCCGTGCCCGCCGCACCGGAATCGGCGGCTCCGCCGAGCGGCCCGATCGATATCCTGATCGCCGAGGACAATGACGTGAACCAGCTGGTCTTCGGCCAGATCCTCAACGGCCTCGGCCTCAGCTACCGCATCGCCGGCAATGGCCGCACCGCGGTCGAGATGTACCGATCGCTGCGGCCGCGGCTGGTGCTGATGGACGTCTCCATGCCGGAAATGAACGGCTACGAGGCGACGCGCGCCATCCGCGCGATCGAGCAGCAGAACGGCAGCCACACGCCGATCATCGGCGTCACCGCGCACGCACTCAAGGGCGATCGCGAAAAATGCATCGAGGCCGGCATGGACGACTATCTGCCGAAGCCGGTCTCGCCCGACCGCCTCGGCGCCAAGATCGGCACCTGGCTCAGTGAAACGGTGGCGGCGAAGACGGCTTGAGCTAGCGGTTTCGCATAACCACGCATGCCCCGCCGACGCTGTGCAGCTTGCCGCAGATACCGTCGGCCTCGGCGCGCGAGTCGGCGCCGATCCTGACTGCATAGATGCCGCGCCGGCCGATCGGCGTGCGCATGCGGCTGACCACCGGATCGTGGCTGGCGAGCAGGGCAGGGAACCGGCCGCGCACCCTCAGCCATTGGCCGATCGCCGCCGAGCGGCGGAAGTTGCCGGCCACCTGCACGCCCCACGGCTTGACGTTGATCGAGGCCATGGCGACAGTCGCGGACATGATCACCGGAAGCCGGCGGCAGGCGACCGCGAAGCTCGTCTTCGAATCGAGCGGCTGGATGGTGCCGGCGTATGCGGCGTCCTCGAACTTGTCGACCGGCTCACCCAGGATGTCGAAGACGTAGCTTTCGGTTTCCATCGGCAGGAAGCCGCCGGAATCCAGCCAGCGCGACACGCGGTTCTCACCGGCATTGTAGGCAGCCGCCGCCAGGCCGAGATTGCCGTAGCCTGCCTTCATCTCGGCAAGATATTTCGCCGAGGCGGGGATGGCCTGCTCGATGTCGAAGGGATCGGCGAGTCCGCGCAGCTTGGCAGTGCCCGGCATGAACTGCGCGATGCCTTCGGCGCCCACCGGGCTCACCGCATTGGGGTCGAAGCGGCTCTCCTTCCAGATCAACCGGGCGAAGAAATCCTTGGGCAGACCGTTTTGCTCGGCCTCGGTCTCGATCAGGTCGCAGACGCGGCCGATCCGACGCTTGGCGGCCGACTGCGGCGGATCGGCCAGCGCTTGACCGGTCCAGCCCAGAGCACAAAACAACAGCAGCGTCGCCTTCAGGAAACGCTGCATCGGCTCATTCCGCGGCGGCTTTGCCGTGTCCGTATCTCTGCTCGATATAGTCGGCGACCATCTTCTCGAAATCCCGCGCGATCGAGGGGCCGCGCAGCGTCGCTGCCTTCTTGCCGTCGATGAACACCGGCGCCGTTGGCGTCTCGCCGGTGCCCGGCAAAGATATGCCGATATCGGCATGCTTGGACTCGCCGGGGCCGTTGACGATGCAGCCCATCACCGCCACCTTGAGGTTCTCGACGCCCGGATATTTCTCGCGCCACACCGGCATGTTCTTGCGAATGTCGGCCTGGATGCTCTGGGCGAGTTCCTGGAAAACAGTGGATGTCGTGCGGCCGCAGCCGGGGCAGGCGGCGACGATCGGCACGAACTGCCGGAACCCCATCGTCTGCAAGAGCTCCTGCGACACCTGCACCTCGCGCGTGCGGTCGCCGTTCGGCTCCGGCGTCAGCGAGATGCGGATCGTGTCGCCGATGCCCTGCTGCAGGAGGATGCCCATGGCCGCGGAAGAAGCGACGATGCCCTTGGTGCCCATGCCGGCCTCGGTCAGGCCGAGATGCAGCGCATGGTTGGAGCGCGTCGCGAGTTCGGTGTAGACGGCGATCAAATCCTGCACGCCGCTCACCTTGGCCGACAGGATGATCTTGTCGCGGCCAAGCCCGATCTCTTCCGCCATCTCGGCCGACAGGATCGCCGATTGCACGATCGCCTCGCGGGTGACTTCCTGCGCGGTAAGCGGCGAGCCCTGGGCCTGGTTCTCGTCCATCAGCCGGGTCAGCAGCTCCTGGTCGAGCGAACCCCAGTTGACGCCGATGCGCACCGGCTTGTCGTATCTGATCGCCATTTCGACGATCGCCGCGAACTGGCGGTCCTTCTTCTCCTTGAAGCCGACATTGCCGGGATTGATGCGGTATTTCGCCAGCGCCTCGGCGCAGGCCGGGTGATCGGCGAGCAGCTTGTGGCCGATATAGTGGAAATCGCCGACGAGCGGCACGTTGACGCCGAGCCTCGACAGCTTTTCCTGGATGCGCGGCACCGCGGCGGCGCTTTCGTCGCGGTCGACAGTGATGCGCACGATCTCCGAGCCGGCGCGATGCAGTGCCGCGACCTGGGCGACGGTCTGGTCGACATCGGCGGTGTCGGTGTTGGTCATCGATTGCACGACGACCGGCGCGCCGCCGCCGACCATCACGCCGCCGACATCGACGCCGACCGATACGCGGCGTGGGAAAGGAGAAGAAAAATATCCGATCATGCCGGCCGCCTTTAGCTCGAAGCAAGGGGACGCTCAAGCGTCCGGGCATGAGGTGGCGGAGCAAAGATGGCTTGTCAATGGCCAGTGACGGCCCCGATCCGCAAATCGGCTGCCCTTGATTGGCGGCCGTGCGGCTCAAACGGACACATCGGGCTTGCGGGATACGGCCCGAAAATGGTCCGGCAATTTCAGTGCAAAGCACCAAGCCGGTGGCATTCTTGCCACCGGTGGGGTTGCACCACGACGGGTGCGGTGATGTTGCCTAGAGGAGCTTCAGTGTGCTGTCGGTTTCGCCTTCAGCTTTTCAATCTCGTCCTTGATTGCCAACTTGCGCCGCTTGAGCGTGGCGATCTCGAGGTCGTCTACCGACGGATGGTTCATCGCGTCGGTCAGTTCGCGCTCGATGTCGCCGTGCTTCCTCTGCAGCTCATCAAGATGGGACGCAAGAGACATGATTGGTTCTCCCTTTCATGGTTTCCTCGATTGCAACCGTCGCAGGCGCGTTCCACCGCAGGTCGCAACTGTGACGGCCAAATGACAGTTTGCCACCAACCAATCTCGATGTCGAATGCCGCGTGGTAGCATTCCACGACAATGTGAAATGTGATATCAGCGGCGCGCCGGTCACAAACCCCACCGGCCCCGCCCAGTCCCATCCCTGGGCGATGCATGCGCAGACGGTAGATAATGTCCGAACAGGAACAGGCTGAGATACGCCTAGAATATTCCCGGCTCAAACAGGAACACGCCGATTTTGACGCCGCCATCAATGCGATGGTCGCCATGGGTTGCGACCCGCTTCAGATCCAGCGCATGAAGAAGAAGAAGCTGATGCTGAAGGACCGGCTGATGGCGCTGGAAGACCGCATCATCCCCGACATCATCGCCTGAACGAAGCTTCCCCGCTTCGATCCTACGAGATCGAAAGCCGCGCCGCGCGCTCGCGCAGCAGCGCGACCAGTTCGCCGGTACGCTCTTCCGACGTATCGATCGGAACCACCAGGCACATCGTCGCCTCGACCTTGCCGGGCGCCGAGAACACCGGCGCCGCCAGGCATTTGGTATAGGCGTCGACGAGGCCTGAGGTCACGCAATAGCCGGTGACGCGGGCTTTTCCGATGTCGTCGATGAAATCGTCGAGCTCGATCTTGCGGCCGTCCGGCAGCACGAGGTCGTCTTGCGAGATCATGGCTTCGATCCGGCTCCGATCGAGACCGGCGAGCAGCAGCCTTCCGGAGGCAGTCCAGGGAAGCGGGATCTGCAGGCCGGTGGCCGAGCTGATGCGGAACGGCCGGGTGCCGGGGCTCGAGTGGACGATCGTGTAACGGCCGCTCTGCAGCATGCACAGTTCCGAGGTCTCGCCGGTTTCGCGCGACAGCGTGTCGACCTCCTGTCGCCCGCGCCTGAGCAGGTCGTTGCCGCGCATATAGGCCATTCCATAAAGATAGAGCTTCTTGCCGAAATAGACGCGGTTGCCGTCGCCGGCCATCTCCAGGAGTCCGGCGTCGACCAGCTCGCGCACCAGCGTGTAGGTTGTCGAGCGCGGGGCGTTGAGCGCCTTGGCCAGGTCGCCGATGCCGATCGCGCGCTGCGTGGCATGCAGGAACTCCAGGATGTGCAGCACGCGGTTGAGACCCTTCTCGCGCGAGTTCGAGGGTCTCTCCTCATCCGGACCTGCGGCCTGCCACTCGGCCAGCGCTTTGCCATCTTGCATTGTCGATTCCTGATGCTAGTATCTGTCTTGTACAGGATACACGCGTCTCTTGTAAGAGACAACTGCTTTATCGATTACCGGCGCGTGTATTCACAGGGGAACACAACACCAAAGGAGGTCGCCGTGAACGACACATCCGGCAGACGTGATTTTCTGAAATTGGGAATGGCGGGACTTGCCACCGCCGGCGCGCTCACCGCGATCAGCGCCGAGAAGGCGGCCGCGCAGGCCGCGCCCGACAGCGTGCTGCGCACGGCGCTCGATCGCGGCAAGCTGATCGTCGGCACCGGCAGCACCAACGCGCCCTGGCATTTCGAGAGCGATGCCGGCGAGCTGGTCGGCATGGACATCACCATGGGCCGCATCCTCGCCAAAGGCCTCTTCGACGATCCGACCAAGGTCGAGTTCGTCATGCAGGACCCGGCGCAGCGCATTCCGAACGTGACCACCAACAAGGTCGACATCACCATCCAGTTCATGACCATGACCGCGCAGCGTTCGCAGCTCATCCATTTCTCGCGGCCCTATTATGTCGAAGGCGTCGCGCTGCTGACGCTGCCCGGCTCCGAGAACAAGACCTTCGACAAGCTGCTGGCGAACGGTTCCGCCACGCGCGTCTCGATCCTGCAGAATGTCGATGCCGAAAGCTCGGTGCACTTTGCCCTACCGCAGGCGCAGGTGATGCAGATCGACACCCAGGCCAATGTGCTGCAGGCGCTGGAATCGAAGCGCGTCGACGCCGCCGCGGTCGACCTCTCCACCGTGCGCTGGCTCGCCTCGCGCAACCCGGACAAATATTTCGATGCCGGCAAGAGCTGGTATTCGATGCTCTACGGCGCGGCCGTCAGGCAAGGCGATCTCGACTGGCTGACCTATGTCAACCAGACTTTCACCATCGCCATGTTCGGCCATGAAACGGCGCTCTACGACTCCGCCTTCAAGGAATATTTTGGGCAGGAACCGCCGCCGCGCCACCCGGGCTTCCCGGTCATCTGACGAAGCCCATCTGACAAGCCGGCCGAAGGAAACGTCCTTCCGCCTGTTTTCCCTCGACACGGGCCTGGCGGGTGGCGGATGCTTGATCCGTCACCGCTGGCCATTGAGACGGACGCATGGGCTATACGCTCAATTTCAACCTGATCTGGCGGCATTTTGACAAGCTCTCGGGCGGCCTGCTGCTCAGCCTGGAGCTTGCCGTGATCTCGATCGCCATCGGCATCGTCATCGGGCTGGTGCTGGCGGTCTGGTACGTCTCGGCCGGGCGCGTCGTGCGCGGCGTCATCGCGGCCTATGTCGAATTCATCCGCAACGTGCCGCTGATCCTTTTGGTCTATCTGGTCTTCTACGGCCTGCCGACCGTCGTCGACCTCGTCTACAGCGCGCAGACCTCCTTCGTTGCGACGCTTGCGCTCTATAGCGGCGCCTATCTGGTCGAGGTGTTCCGCTCCGGCCTTGAGGCCGTGCCGCGCGGCCAGATCGACGCCGGCAAGGCGATCGGGCTCACGCCCTGGCAGAGGCTTATCCATGTGCGCCTGCCGACGATGATGCGCATCACTCTGCCGGCGCTCTCCAACACCTTCATCTCGTTGTTCAAGGATACTTCCGTCGCGTCCGTCATCTCGGTGCCGGAGCTGACCTATGGCGCGCAGTGGATCAACTTCAACACCTTCCGCATCGTCGAGGTCTATCTGGTCGTGACGGCGATGTATCTGCTGACGGGCTACGCCCTTCTCTTCGCGCTCCGGCTTGTCGAGCGCTGGTACAGGACGGCGCGCTGATGCTCGGCCAGATCGCCTATGCGCTGCCGTTCCTTGCCCAAGGCTTCGCCCTGACACTCTGGGTATCGCTGCTCGTCGTGGTGCTGTCGCTGATTGCCGGCGTCATCCTCGGCGTCGGCCTCGTCTACGGGCCGGCGCCGCTGCGCTGGGCGGTGCGCATCTTCAGCGACACCATTCGCGGCATCCCGATCCTGGTGCTGATCTTCTTCGTCTATTATGGCCTGCCGGCAGTCGGCGTTCACCTGCAGTCCTTCTGGGCCGCGGTGCTGGCGCTGACCTTGTTCAAGACAGCCCAGGTCGTCGAATATCTGCGCGGCGCCGTCGCCTCGATTCCGAAAGGCCAGTCGGAAGCGGCGATGGCGATCGGGCTGACCTTCCGCCAGCGGCTCGCCTATGTGATCTTCCCGCAGGCCTTCCGCCGTTTCCTGCCGCCCTGGATCAACGGTGTCACCGACGCGGTGAAGGGCAGCGCGCTGGTCTCGCTGCTCGGCATCACCGATCTGATGCAGGCCGTCAACCAGGTCATCGGCCGCACCTACGAGGCGATGCCGCTGTATATCCTCGGCGCTCTTCTCTATTTCGCCGTCAACTACGCGCTATCGCTCGCCAGCCGCAGGCTCGAGCAGCACTTCGCCTTCATCCGGGAATAGCACGATGGCCATCAGTTCGAACAACAGCCCAGCGCTTCTCGATATCGCCGAAGTCTCGAAATCCTTCGGTTCCATCGAGGTGCTGCGCTCCGTTAGCCTCAAGGTGGCGAAGGGCGAGGTGGTCACCATCATCGGCCCATCCGGCAGCGGCAAGACCACGCTGCTGCGCTGCGTCAACTTCCTTGAAAGCTACGACAGCGGCTCGATCCGCATCGACGGTAAGGAGGTGGGGTTTCGCGACGGCGGCGCGCGGCAAAGGCGCAGCGAACGCGACTTGGCCGGTATGCGCGCCGAGACCGGCATGGTGTTCCAGGGCTTCAACCTGTTCCCGCATCTGACGGCGGCAGGCAACATCATGCTCGGCCTCACCAAGGTACGCGGCAAGAGCAAGGCGGAGGCGCGTTCAATTGCCGAGCATTGGCTGGGCCGCGTCGGCCTCGCCCACAAGGCCGACAGCCTGCCGGCGGAGCTTTCCGGCGGCCAGCAGCAGCGCGTCGGCATTGCGCGAGCGGTCGCCATGGAGCCCAAGATCCTGCTGCTGGACGAGATCACCTCGGCGCTCGATCCCGAGCTCGTCGGCGAGGTGCTGGCCGTGGTGAAGAGCCTCGCCGAGGACGGCATGACGATGGTGATGGTGACTCATGAGATAGCCTTTGCCCGCGATGCGTCCAGCCGCATCGTCTTCATGGCCGACGGCGGCGTCAGCGCCGTCGGTCCGCCGAAAGAGGTCCTCGCCGCGGAAACCACCAACGAGCGCCTCCGCACTTTCCTGGCGCGCTTCCGCGCCTCGCAGTTCTGATATCGGATGGCCAAGGGCTATCCAATGTTGACATCGGATGGCTGGGGCCATCGAAGGGAGCCTTCCTCCATGACGCCTTACACCCGGCTCGCAGAACTCGGCCTGACGCTGCCCGAGCCGCCGACGCCCATCGCCAATTTCGTCACCCATGCGGAAAGCGGCCGGCTGATCTTCCTCTCCGGCCAGGGACCGCTGCGCGCCGACGGCACGCTCTGCACCGGCAAGGTCGGCGAGGACGTGACAGTCGAAGAAGCCTATGAGCATGCCCGCCTCACCGGCCTCAACCTGCTCGCCGTCATGCATGCCGCGGCGGGCGACCTCGGCCGCATCGTGCGCGTCGTGAAACTGCTCGGCTTCGTCAATGCCACGCCGACCTTCAGCGACCATCCCAAGGTGGTCAATGGCTGCTCCGACCTCTTCGCCGATGTCTTCGACAAGATCGGCGGCCATGCGCGCTCGGCGATCGGCGTCGGCTCGCTGCCTGGCAACATCACGGTCGAAATCGAAGCGGTCGTCGAGATCGCGGCCTGATATGGAGTCCACTGCAATGAAAACCTATTCCGACACCGGATCCAATTCCACGATCCGCGAAAGGCTGGGGCTCAGGCCCATCATCAACGTCTCCGGCACAATGACGACGTTAGGGGCCTCGATCATCGTTCCGGAGGCGATCAGCGCCATGGCGGAGATCGCCTCGCAATGGGTGGAGATGGACGATTTGCAGCGCGCCGCGAGCACGGTCGTCGCACGCCTCACCGGCGGCGAGACCGGCTTCATCACCGCCTGCTGCGCCAGCGGCATCACCATGGCGATCGCCGGGGCGATGACCGGGACGAATCTCTTGGCGATCGAAAGGCTGCCGGACGACACCGAGGGGTTGAAGTCCGAGGTCGTCATCCAGCTCGGCCACATCGTCAATTACGGCGCGCCGATCGATCAGTCGATCCGGTTGGCGGGCGCCAAGGTCGTGCCGGCGGGCACCGTCAGCGTCACGCAGGATTTTCACGTGCGCGAGGCGATCAACGAGCGCACGGCGGCGGCGCTCTACGTCGTCGCGCACCACACCGTGCAATACGGCATGCTCTCGCTGGAGGAATTCTGCGAGATCTGCCACGCCAAGGGCGTGCCGGTGATCGTCGACGCGGCTTCCGAATACGACCTGCGCGGCTTTCTCGCGCGCGGCGCCGACGTCGTCGTCTATAGCGGCCACAAATTCCTGAGTGGGCCTACCAGCGGCATCGTCACCGGCCGCAAGGACCTGGTCCGTGCGGCCTATCTTCAGAACCGCGGCGTCGCACGGGCCATGAAAGTCGGTAAGGAAAGCATCGCCGGCACCATGGCGGCGCTCGAAGCCTGGGAGAAGCGCGACCATGCGGGCATCCGCCGGCGCGAGGAGGCGGCGCTCAACCTGTGGAAGGAGGCGCTGCAGGGCATTCCGGGCATCGGCGCGCAGATCGTTCCCGATCCGACCGCCAATCCGCTCGACCGCCTGCAGGTGTTCGTGCGCCCGGAAAGCCGCTTCACCGCCGCCGGCCTCGCGTCGGCTTTAGCCGCCGGCTCGCCGCCGGTCATCGTGCGCAACCACGAGGTCGAACGCGGCCATTTCTTCCTCGATCCGTGCAACCTTCATCCCGGTGAAGCCGAGATCGTCGCAGAGCAGTTGCGCGCCGTGCTGACCGCGAAGGAGCGTCCTGCGCATGCGATGAAAGCGGCGCGCAAGGATTCGGCCGGCGCGCTGCGCTGGCCGGATTGACGCAAGTTCGCAGGGAGAACTTGGAAGCACCATCCTGATCGACGAGTGCTGCCCTCAAATATCTCGCTGCGCCCTCGTCAGTGCAGCCATCTGCTTCGACAGGAAGTCGACAAACAGTCGGGCGCGGACCGGCACCTGCCGACCGAATGCATGGACGACATGGACAGGTATGGCGGGCATGCTCACTTGCCCCAGAACGCGGACCAGTCTGCCGGAGTTGAGATCGTCCTGCACCACAAATTGCATGAGGTGTGCAATTCCCGCACCGGCAAGCGCCGCTTGTCGGATGGCGCCGGCATCGTCGGTACCGAGACGTCCGTTCGGCACCACGCGACGACCGCCGGTGAGGGTAACGGGATAGGGCCGGCCCAACATCTGATGACAAACAAAGTCGTGATTTGACAGGTCTTCGACCGAGCTCGGGCTGCCCTTCCGCTCGATATAGGCAGGGGAAGCCACTAGCACGACCGGCAGATCGGCAATCTTTCGCGCGAGCAAGCCGACGTCCGACAGTTCTCCCATCCTCACTGCAATGTCGTAGCCTTCTCGGATCAAGTCGGCATGACGATCTGTAATGCTGAGTTCAAGCCGCACTTCGCTGTGCTGCGCCAGGAACATTTGCACCCACGAAGCAATCAAGGTGCGGCCTAGTTCGACTGGCGTGGTAACACGCAATAAGCCCCTTGCTTTGTCTGCCATGCGGACGGTGTCTTCTGCGTCATCGAGCGCCCTCAAGAGAGGGGCGACGCGTTCGTAATAGGCAGCGCCTTCGCTCGTCAGCCCAAGCTGACGTGTCGAACGTCGGATCAGCCGTACCCCAAGCCGTCGCTCGAGCCGCGCCACGCTCTTCGAAACCGCTGATGGACTTGACCCAAGCACGCGGCTCGCGGCTTGGAACGATCCCGCATCGACGGTCCTCACGAAGGCCACGAGGCCGGCGGTCTTTTCAAGGATGGTTGTCATTCCAGAATTCCGGGCAAGAAAGAACGAACCAAATCGAGACTAATACGCCAATCGATCATCTCCAAATGTCGCTCATCATCAGCGCAGGAGAGATTTGATGAGCAGACTGGTCAACAAGGTCGCGATCGTCACCGGCGGCTCCAAAGGTATCGGCGCAGCCATAGCCAAGGGACTTGCCGCAGCCGGCGCTGCCGTAGTCGTCAACTTCACCTCATCCAAGAAGGATGCCGATCAGGTGGTGAACCAGATCGAGGCCGTGGGGGGCAAAGCCATATCCGTCCAGGGCGACGTATCGGTAGCTGTCGATGTGCGCCGCCTTTTCGAGGTCACAAACTCCTCGTTCGGTCCCCCCGACATTCTGGTGAACAACGCCGGAATATTCGAATTTGAACCGCTGGAAGGGGTGACCGAGGCCCAGTTCCACCGTCAGTTCGACGTCAATGTGCTCGGGCCGATTCTGACCATCCAGGAAGCGGCCAGGTATTTTGGTCCCGCTGGTGGCAGCATCATCAACATCAGTTCGATTGCCAGCTCAAATCCTCAGCCGAATTCGCTTGTATACGCCGCAACAAAAGGTGCCGTGGACACGATCACCGTTTCGACGTCGAGGGAACTCGGCCACCGCAACATTCGCGTCAATGCCATTGCCCCAGGCGTTATTGACACCGAAGGATTGAGGCGTGTCGGCATCATGGGCAGCGAACTTG
Source organism: Mesorhizobium album (assembly GCF_033977205.1). NCBI lineage: Bacteria > Pseudomonadati > Pseudomonadota > Alphaproteobacteria > Hyphomicrobiales > Phyllobacteriaceae > Mesorhizobium > Mesorhizobium album. The sequence continues at coordinate 92,594 of NZ_JAVIIW010000012.1, forward strand.
AGAAGCAGATCGTTGAGCGGACTCCCCTTGGTCGTTTTGGCCTACCGGAGGACATCGCTCGCGTGGCGGTCTTTCTTGCCTCCGACGAGGCGGCCTGGCTCACCGGTGAGCGCATCGCCGTATCGGGGGGCTGGCAATAGCAGGCGCCGTGCTATCGACGCACCCTGATCCTTGCGGCTGCCGGCGAATTCCGCTAAGGCGCGCCTTTGCCGCCGGAGAGCGAAACCTTGACCGATCAGCGTGCCGACGTCGCCATCATCATGGGCAGCCAGTCCGACTGGGCGACGATGCGCCAGGCGGCGGAAACGCTGGATGCACTGGGCATTCCCCACAAAAGGCTGATCGTCTCGGCGCACCGCACCCCCGACCGCCTCTATGAATTCGCCAAGGGCGCCAAGGCGGCCGGCTACAAGGTGATCATCGCCGGAGCCGGCGGCGCGGCGCATCTGCCGGGCATGACGGCGGCGATGACGCCGCTGCCCGTCTTCGGCGTGCCGGTCGAATCCAAGGCATTGTCCGGCCAGGATTCGCTGCTTTCCATCGTGCAGATGCCGGCCGGCATTCCGGTGGGCACGCTGGCGATCGGCAAGGCGGGTGCGGCCAACGCGGCGCTTCTCGCTGCGGCCGTGCTGGCGCTGAGCGACGACAAGCTTGCCGCCCGGCTTGACGCCTGGCGTGCCGCCCAGACCGCCAAGGTCGCCACCGTGCCGGCGGATACGCCGTGAGTCTCGCTCCGGGATCGACCATCGGCATCATTGGCGGCGGCCAGCTCGGCCGTATGCTGGCGATGGCCGCGGCCCGCCTTGGCTATCGCACGATCGTGCTGGAGCCGCAGGACGATTGCCCGGCGGCGCAGATGGCCAACCGGCAGATCGTCGCGGCCTATGACGACCCGGCGGCGCTTGCCGAACTGGCTAGCGCCGGCGCCGTTGTCACCTATGAATTCGAGAATGTCCCGGTTGCAGCGGCAGAAATGCTCGCCGCGCGCGCGCCCGTCTATCCGCCGGCGCGCGCCCTCGAAGTCGCGCAGGATCGCGTGACTGAGAAGAATTTCCTCAACGGCATCGGCATTCCGACGGCGGAATTCTGTCCGGTCGACAATGACGAACAGCTGACGGTTGCGCTGAAAAAGTTCAGCGGCAGCGGCGTGCTGAAGACGCGCCGCCTGGGCTATGACGGCAAGGGCCAGCGCGTCTTCCGCAACATGGAGACAGGCGGCTTTGCTGGCACCTGCGAGGCGATGGGCAATGTGCCGCTTATCCTTGAATCGCTCGTCGCTTTCGAGCACGAGATTTCGGTGATCGCCGCGCGCGGACTGGATGGGAAAGTCGCTGCCTACGATCCGGCCGAGAATGTCCATCGCGAGGGCATTCTGCGCAGCTCGACCGTTCCGGCCGCGATCGGGCCGGAAACCGCTTCGGCAGCCAAGGCGGCGGCGGCGAAAATCCTCACGGCGCTCGACTATGTCGGCGTTATCGGCGTCGAGTTCTTCGTGCTTGCCGACGGCTCGCTGCTAGCCAACGAGCTGGCGCCGCGCGTCCACAATTCCGGCCACTGGACGGAGGCCGCTTGCATGGTCTCGCAGTTCGAGCAGCATATCCGCGCCGTCGCCGGCCTGCCGCTGGGCTCGCCCGCCCGTCATTCCGATTGCGTGATGGAAAACCTGATCGGCGACGACATGCTGAAGGTGCCGGCGCTGCTCGCCGAGCCCGACGTGATGCTGCATCTCTACGGCAAAGCCGAGTCACGGCCTGGCCGCAAGATGGGTCATTTCACGCGAGTTCGTCGCTGAGGCAATTCCAGGAAAGTGCGTAGCGGTTTTCCGTCCGGAATTGCGCCATACAGGCACGCATTCCGCGACTACTGAATATCTTCGTCCTCGTCCGGGCTGGCGCAGCTCGGATCGCCTTCCTGGCAATTGGGGCCTGAGGTGAGCTGCTTGATGCGCTCGTTGGTCAGCTCCGTCAGGCATTGCGAAACTTCCATCGGATGGATGGAGCCGCCCTCGCTGCCGGCGGTCGAATAGGCGCACTCGGCGTCCCGGAAGGCGATCCAGGCGCGCTGCGCCGTCTGCAGCAATTTGTTGGCCTTCTCGTCATTGCGGCCGACAATATCCTTGTAGGTGGCATTGAGCTTGGCATCGGCTGCCTGGTAGTCGGCATCGGCGCAGATATTCATCATCGACTGGCTGTCGTCGTTGCGGTCACAGTCCTCGGCCCAAGCGGCAGGAGCCGACGCCAGGACGACGAGACAGGCGGCCAGAAAGAGATGGCGCATGGCGGAACTCCGTTTCGCTTAGAGCATTTTGCAGCCAAGTGAATCACTTGGGGTCGCAGAAATGCGGCTAAAACAAATAGACCTAGCCAGAGCGGGACTTGTTTCCTCTGGCGTGGCCCGCAACATTCCAGCCCATCTTGAGTCGCGCAATGCCGCGCGCTGCGGATGGCGAATATTTGATCACCGCGCCATTTGCGGCATAAGAGCCGCCCGCTTGCGGTTGACACGGGCAAGGCTCCTCGTTTATGAGCCACGCAAGTTCAAGGCGCGCTTTTTCCGGGCGCGCCTTTAAAATTCGGCCCGGGACCGGGCCCCGACCGAACAGGCAAGACCATGAAGATCAAGAATTCGCTCAAGGCGCTCAAGGCGCGTCACCGCGACAACCGGCTGGTTCGCCGCAAGGGACGCATCTACATCATCAACAAGACCGCTCCGCGCTACAAGGCGCGCCAGGGCTGAGACTTGCGCGCGGCGCAACCAAGCGCCGCGCCCGCTGATGTCGATTGCCGGTTCGCCGGCCCTCTCACGCTAAAATCATTTTGACGATCCGCCGTCCGGGACTAGATTCCGGTGATGCGGATTCTTTTTGCATTCTTCGCCGCCCTCGTCCTTTCCGGTACGGCCTTGCCCGCCTCGGCGGAGGATCAGGCCACGCCATCAGCCAATTCGCCGCCACCCGCAATCACACCGCCGCCGGTCGCCCCGACCAGGCAAGGCCGCCTCGACCGGCTCTTTGCCGATCTCAAACGCGAGCGCAACGAAAAGGCCGCCGAACGCATTGCCGGGCGCATCTGGAATGAGTGGAACCAGTCCGGCAGCGCTTCGATCGATCTGATGATGCAGTGGGCGCAAAAGGCGACGGAAGACCAGAAATATGACGTCGCCCTCGATTTCCTCGACCAGGTGGTGACCTTGCAGCCTAACTATGCCGAAGGCTGGAACCGCCGCGCCACCGTGCATTTCCTGATGAAGAACTACGGGAAGTCGATGTCGGACATCGACCACACGCTGCATCTCGAGCCTCGCCATTTCGGCGCGCTTTCGGGTCTCGCGCAGATCATGGCCGAGACCGGCCACAAGCAGTCGGCGCTCGAAGCCTGGCAGAAGGTACTTGCCATCTATCCGATGATGCGCAGCGCCCAGGACCAGGTCTCGACGCTGTCGGAAGAGCTGGCCGGCGAGGGTATTTGATTCTTTTAAGGGAGTAAGGGAGTAAGGCAAGCAGTAGGGCAGTCGCTTCTCAGCCAGCCTCTACCTTACTGCCCTACTCCCTTACTCCCCTAAACTAAGTTCCCTCCGCTTCCGTATTCCTCCGCATGAGCCTCATCTGCGCCGCGCTCCTCCTCATCGTGTTCCTCTTCGCGCTTGCCGGCTTCACCCGCGCCGGCGCCTGGCTGATCGAGCGCCGCAACCCGCCGGTCGGTGAATTCGCCGACATCGACGGCACCCGCATCCACTATGTCCACGTGCCTGCGCCCCCCGACGCCGATCTCCCGCCTATCATCTTCATCCATGGCGCCAGCGCCAACCTGAAGGACCAGATGCTGCCGCTGAGGCCTCTGCTCGAGGGCCGGGCCGAAATGCTCTTCCTCGACCGGCCCGGCTTCGGCTGGTCGGAGCGCGGCAACAGCGAAACGCTGGCGGCGCAGGCCGACACCATCGCAGCGTTAATGGATCGCCTCGGCATCGAAAAGGCCATCATCGTCGGTCATTCCTTCGGCGGCGCGATCATCACCGCCTTTGCCCGCGAGCATCCCGAAAGGACGCTCGGTCTCGTCTTCCTGGCGCCCGTCTGCCATCCCTGGCCTGGCGGCGCGATCGCCTGGTATTACAAGCTGACGGCCGTTCCGGTGGTTGGCTGGCTGTTTTCCGAGACGGTTGCGTACTCCGCCGGCATGCTGCGGATCGGCAATGCCACGGCCTGCGTGTTTTCACCGAACGATGTGCCGAAGGGCTATATCGGTAAGGCTTCGATCCCGCTTGTGCTGAGGCCGCCCGCCTTCCGTGCCAACGCCCGCGACGTGGCCCAACTCTACGACTATGTATGCGCAGCCTCGCCGGGCTACCGCGAGATCAAGGCGCCGACCGTCGTTATCTCCGGCGATCGCGACAAGGTGGTCTATGCCACGGTTCATTCCGTTGGCCTGGAGCGCGATGTTCCCAGTGCAGAACTCATCTGGGTCCGCAACCTCGGACACAAGCCCGACTGGATCGCGCCCGACCTCGTCGTCGGCGCCATCGAAAGGGCAGCCGGCGCGCCGGTCGACCTGCAGGCGATGGCGAGTATCGTGGAGAGCCGCATTGCCGGTGACACGCAAGGCGTCGGCAGGTACCCGGAACTCAAAGTGCCGGACGCGGAACTCGCGCCAGGCTGAACTCAAAGGCGCCTCAGAGCAATTCCAGGAAAAGTGCGCAGCGGTTTTCCGTCCGGAATTGCGTAAAGACAAATACTTAGAGCGGGTCGGCGATTCTAGCTGAACCGCTCTAGGATGCTGAGATTCGAGTCAGGCCAGCCCCACCTAAACCCGGCGCGCCCTCAGTGCGTTTCCGACCCGACATAAGCAATGCGCAACATGTTGGTCGAGCCGGGCGTCCGCAGCGGCACGCCGGCGGTGATGATGACGCGGTCGCCCGGCTTGCCGAAGCCTTCGTCGAGCGCGATGCGGCAGGCGCGATCAACCATGTCATCAAGGTCGATGGCGTCCTCCGAAACCACGCAATGCGTGCCCCACAACAGCGACAGTCGCCGCGCCGTGTTGACGATCGGCGACAGCGCTACGATCGGCACCTGCGGGCGCTCGCGCGCGGCGCGCAGGCCGGTGGTGCCCGAAGCGGTGTAGGAGATGATCGCCGACAGTTTCAGCGTCTCGGCGATCTCGCGCGCGGCGAGCGAAATCGCATCCGCCCCGGTCGCTTCCGGCTCCGAGCGCTGCGCATTAATGATGCCGGCATAGGTCGGGTCGGCTTCGACCTTGGTGGCGATGCGGTTCATCATGGCGACCGCCTCGACAGGATAGGCGCCGGCCGCGGACTCGGCAGAAAGCATGATCGCGTCCGCGCCCTCGAACACGGCGATCGACACGTCCGACACTTCGGCGCGGGTCGGCACAGGTGCTGTGATCATCGATTCCAGCATCTGGGTGGCGATCACCACCGGCTTGCCGGCGCGGCGCGCGGCGCGCGTGATCTGCTTCTGGATGCCTGGCACGGCTTCCAGCGGCATCTCGACGCCGAGATCGCCGCGCGCGACCATCAGCGCGTCGGAGAGCTCGATGATCTCGGCCAGGCGGGCCACCGCCTGCGGCTTTTCGATCTTGGCCATGATCAGTGCCCGGCCGCGCGCGATCTTGCGCGCTTCGGCCAAATCCTCCGGCCGCTGCACGAAGGACAGCGCCACCCAGTCGACGCTTGCCGCCAGCACCGCGTCGAGGTCGGCGCGGTCTTTCTCGGTCAGCGCGCCGACCGGCAGGTCGGTGTCGGGCAGGCTGACTCCCTTCTTGTCGGAGATGCCGGTGCCGGCGACGACCGTGCAGGTGATCGACCTGCCGTCGCTCTTCACCGCCTTGAGCTCCAGCTTGCCGTCGTCGATCAAAAGACGATGACCGGCCTCCACCGAGCTCAGGATTTCCGGATGCGGCAGGTAGACACGGCTGGACGTTCCGGGCTCCGGATTGTCGTCGAGCGTGAAGGTCTGGCCGACGGTCAGCGCTTCCTTGCCGTTGGCGAACTTGCCGACCCTGAGCTTTGGCCCCTGCAGGTCGGCGAGGATGCCGATCGGCCGGCCGACGGCCGCCTCGACGGCGCGGATGCGACCGACGAGCGTGCGCATCAGCTCGTGGTCGGTGTGGCTCATATTGATGCGGAAGACATCGGCGCCCGCTTTGAACAGCTTCTTGAGCATCTCCTCGGACGAGGAAGCCGGACCGATGGTGGCGAGGATCTTGACCTTGCGGTTACGTCTCATTGATTGTTTGTTCCCGGAGCAGGGGCCGCTGGTGCGCCTCCCGTTGCGGGCTCGTCGGTCAGCTGGACCATCCAGCTTGCCTGCTCGCCCGTGTCATATTCCTGAAATCCGGCGCGCTGGAAGCCCCGGGCGACGCAATCATTCACGCCGGCGATCTTGAACTCTTTCTCGGCGACGCACATGTTGATCGGGCCGTCCCAACGCCCGCCGCGCTCGGCGTCTTCTGCATAAAGATAGTAAAACCTTGATGAAAGAGGACCCTCGATCAGCGTCTTGCAGGTCGAACCTTCGATGTGCCACCAGCCTTCGGTGATCCAGCCGGCCTTGGCGCGATAGCCGATGCCGACACCCACCAGATTTTGCGTCGCGTTGCAGACGCGGAAGTCGGCGCGAGCCGGCGAGGCCGCGCAAAGCGCGCCCAGGCCCGCGCCCAAGATCAGGAGCGGCAGGGCGAGGCGCTTGCGCAACCTGCCGGCGAAACCCATTCCAAATCCCTTCGCGAACCACATCTGCATCTCTCGAAGCCCCTTTTCAGCAAACTCCGGGCGCATGTCAACGCGCCGTTTTGTTCAATTCCAATCGATTTAGAAGGGCCCAGCGCGCGGTAAGTCGTCCCATCAGGGATTCTTTTGCAGAAACCGTGGCCAAACAACGGCATTGCGCCTGCGTCCTCTTCGTGGAATGACGATACCACCCCGCCTGGAAGCCCGCGAACAGACCGTTTTTCAGCCGATGACCCGATCCACAGTTTTCGCGCCTTTCGACATCGTCGAGGGCGACCGCAAGAAAGGCATCGTGCTTCTGGCCGATCATGCCCGCCGTGACCTGCCGGAAGAGTATGGCAGCCTCGGCCTGCCGGCGGCTGAGTTCGAGCGCCACATCGCCTATGACATCGGTGTCGAGACGGTGACGCGTGAGCTGGCGGCGGCGCTCGACGCGCCGGCGGTGCTCGCCGGCTTCTCTCGGCTTCTGATCGACCCCAACCGGGGCGAGGACGACCCGACGCTGATACGCCAGCTCTATGACGGCACCATCGTGCCGGGGAACTATCCGATGGCCGCCGAGGAACGGGAGAAGCGGCTCGACCGCTTCTACCGGCCCTATCACGACGCGGTTGCCGCCATGATCGCCTCGGTGGCGCACGCCTCGGGGAAGGCGCCGTTCATCTTCTCGGTGCATTCCTTCACCCCCAGCATGCAAGGCTTCATCCGCCCCTGGCACGTCGGCATCCTGTGGGATCGCGACGACCGCGTGGCGCGGCCGCTGATCGACATGCTGGCCGAAGATAGGGCGCTCATCGTCGGCGACAACGAGCCCTATGACGGCGCGCTACGCGGCGACACCATGTTCCGGCACGCCATCGTCAACGGCTACGCCCATGCGCTGATCGAGATTCGCCAGGACCTGATTGCCGACCGCGCCGGCGCTGTTGCCTGGGTGGAGCGTCTGGCCCCGATCGTTGACGCCATCGACCGCCGTGCCGATATACACGAGGTCAAGATGTTCGGCTCGCGCACCGAGCCGGTGTGACGGGCCGCAAGCCCACGGAGTTCCAAGAGATGGCCGAACTCAGCGACGAACAGAAACGCGATTTCGAGGCCGCCGCCTTCCGCCGGCTGGTCGAGCACCTGCGCGAGCGCGGCGACGTCCAGAACATCGACCTCATGAACCTCGCCGGCTTCTGCCGTAACTGCCTGTCGAATTGGTATCGCGAAGCCGCCGAGGCCGACGGCGTCGCGCTGACGAAGGACGAGTCGCGCGAGATCATCTACGGCATGCCTTATGCCGAATGGCAGGCGCTCAACCAGACCGAAGCCTCCGAGGCCAAGAAGGCCGAGTTCGAGGCGAGGCGGCCTAGGGATCATTAGCGAATCGGCCCTAGGCGACCCTCGGCTTCGTCATCCTAGGCGAAGCAGTCGCGAAGCGACGTCGACGCGCCTTCGTCATCCTCGGGCTTGACCCACTGCTGTCCGGTTAAGCGGAGTGGACATAGCGCATGACATTGATTCTACTCGATTTCAGACGTTTCGCGGCGTTTGAGACACGAGCAGGAGATCAATGTCATGCGGCATCACAATAGCGTTTTCCATGCGCTTCTGAAGCACGTTCCATGGGGCGTATTCGATCGGCTTGTGGACAAGCACCAAGCCGATCATCGGGTGCGGCAGCTGACGAGCAAGAGCCAGTTCCTGGCGCTGTTGTTCGGACAACTGTCGGGAGCAACGAGCCTGCGTGAGATCGAGGCGGGGCTGATGAGCCACTCGGCCCGGCTTTATCATGTGGGCGGGCACCCCGTTGCGCGCTCGACGCTGGCCGATGCCAATGCCAAGCGGCCGGCAGGCCTGTTCGCGGAGTTGTTCGCCCACATGGCCGCTGTGGCCGGTCGTCCCGCGCGCCGACAGTTGGCCGATGCCGTGCGCATCCTTGATGCCACGCGGGTACAGCTGTCCTCTCTCAGCAGCGGATGGGTGGACACGGTCAAAGGCGCACGCGCCATCAAGCTGCACATCGTCTTCGATCCCCGCGTTGACGCCCCACTCGCGGCGGCCTTCACAGGCCAAAGGACCAACGACATCACTCCGGCCAAGGCGATGCCCGTCGAACCGGGTATGACCTATGTCTTTGATCTGGCCTACTATGACTTTGCCTGGTGGGCCGAACTCGACGCCAAGGGCTGCCGCGTTGTCTCGCGCCTGAAGAGCCACACCCATCTTGAGGTGACAGCCGAGCAGCCCATATCCGAGGGCGGCAGCATCCTGAGCGACCGCATCGGCCTCCTACCGCAGCGCATGGCCCGCTCGCGCCGCAATCCCTTCGCCGATCCGGTGCGCGAGATCACCGTGCGCATTGCCACCGGCAAGCTCATTCGCCTTCTCACCAACGATCTCGATGCGCCCGCCCAGGAGATCGCGGAGCTCTATAAGGAGCGCTGGCAGATCGAACTGTTCTTCAAGTGGATCAAGCAAAACCTCAAGATCCGCCACTTCCTCGGCACTTCGGAGAACGCAGTGCGCATCCAGGTCTTCGTCGCTCTGATCGCCTACCTGCTCCTGCGCGCCGCTCAGGCGACACAGAAAACCATCAAACAGCCGCTCGCCTTTGCCCGCCTTGTGCGGCTCAACATCATGCACAGGCGCTCAATCGACACCCTCAAAACTCCGCCGCCGCCAAAATATGACGACAGACAGATGATCCTAAGCCTGTGCCCAGCTTAACCGGACAGCAGTGGGCTTGACCCGAGGATCCATGCCGTGACGGTTGCCTGAAAATGCAGAGTGTCAGAATTCTGCACCGCAGCGGCGCCCGAAGGTAACGGCATGGATCCTGGGGTCTGTGCGCGTCGCTTCGCTCCTTGCTCCGCCCCAGGATTACGACGCGAAGATCGTCTCCGCTAACCACCAAAGTAGCAGGCTGCCGCAAACCGGCCCCGCGCGCCTCTTGGTCCAAGCACTTCCCGAATGCGGTCCTTGACTGCAAATTGAATCGATCTAATTTGCCGCGAAATCCACGGGCGCACCGGATTTCAGAGCATGAGCGTGCAAACCAAAATGCAGGCCGCGACGCGTGGCCGCTGGGCTGTGGCCGGCATCTTTCTTGTCAATGGTTTCCTCACCGGCAGCTGGGCGCCGCAGATCCCGGTGTTCCTCACCCGTCTCGACATTTCGAAATTCACGCTCGGCCTGCTGATCCTGCTGTTCGGCGTCGGTGCGGTGATGGCGATGACCTGGTGCGGGCATCTCATCTCCAGGCACGGCTCGCGCAGTGTGCTGCGCTGGTTCGGCGTCTGCGGCAGTTTCGGCCTGCTGGTCGTGGCGCTCGCGCCCAACGTGCCGCTCGCGGCCGTCGCCATGCTGCTCTTCGGCGGCTTGATCGGCGGCATGGACGTGGCCATGAACTCCAACGCCGTGGTTGTCGAACGGCGGCTCTCCCGCGCCATCATGTCGTCCTCGCACGGCTTCTGGAGCCTCGGCGGCTTCGCCGGCGGCGCGCTTGGCGGCTACGCCATCCAGAATTACGGCTACCTCGCGCATGCGACCGTGGTGACCGCAATCGCCTTCGCGGTCATCGCTTTTGCTATTGGTTACCTCATCGCGGAGAATAAGCCGCAGATCGCCGGGCACCAGAAATTTGCGCTGCCCAGGCACACGGTGGTCTATCTGGTCGGCCTCATGGCGCTGCTCACCATGGTTTCCGAGGGCGCCGTGCTCGACTGGGCCGCACTTTATCTCCAGCAGGAGCTCGGTGCCGACCTTGCGATCGCCGGCCTCGCCTATGCCGCCTTCTCCGGCGTCATGGCGCTGATGCGCTTCCTGGGCGACGGCGTGCGCAACCGCTTCGGCGCGGTGGCGACGCTGCGCTGCTCGGCGCTCATCGCCGCCGCCGGCATGTTCGTGGCCGGCCTCTCGCCCTCGCCTTATCTTGCGATTGCCGCCTTCGCCCTCTGCGGCTTCGGCATCGCCAATATGGTGCCGATCCTGTTCTCCAGCCGGCGGCAACCAGGAAGGCATGTCGTCCGGCACCGGTATGAGCGTGGTCACCACCGTGGGCTATTCCGGCATCCTGGTAGCGCCATCGGCGATCGGCTTCGTCGCCGAGCGCTCGAGTTTCGGCCCGATCTTCATCGCGCTTTCAGGCCTGCTGGTCATCGTGCTCTTGATGGCGGGGCTGGCTCACCGGGCCGAATTCGCCGCCGAGCCGGCGCCGGCGGAGTAGCGCCTCAGTTCTTCATGCAGGAAATCCGCCACGCGGCGGATGCGCATGCTGGTGCGCACATCGCGATGCATGGCGAGCCAGACCGGCAGATTGGGCAGGGGCACCTCCGGCAGCAGCTTCTCCAGATCGGGATCGCGGTCAGCCAGCGGCTCCTGACCGATGCCGATGCCGTTGCCGGTCCGCACCGCCTGCCACATCACGATCTGGTTGTCGGTCCTGAAACGGAAGTGGCCGCGGCCGACCGGAATGCCGTAGGCGGTGAAGCTGCGGATGATCTCGTCGCTGCGGTCGAAGCCGATCAGGGCATGATCGGCAAGGTCAGTGGGCGTTTCCGGCCAGCCGCGCCGCTCGAGATAGGATTTTGCCGCGCACAGGCAGAGCGCGATATCAGTGACCTTGCGCGCCACCAGCTCGTTCTGCGCCGGCCTCACCATACGGATGGCGATGTCGGCATCGCGGCGCAGCAGGTTCTCGACCTGGTTCGAGGCGACGATCTCGACCTCGATGCCCGGCTCCTCCTCGCCGAGGCGCGCCGTCATTTCCGGCAGCACGCAGGCCGCGACCACCTCCGAGGCGGCGATGCGCACCGTGCCCTCAATCGCCTCGACCGACCCCAGCGCCAGCAGCGAGAAGGCGTTGGCCTGCTCGGCGACCGCGCGCCCGCGCTCATAGAGCGCGCTGCCCGCCTCCGTCAGCTCATATCCGCGCCGCCCGCGCCGAAACAGTGTCACGCCCAGCGCCTGTTCCAGCTCGGCGATGTGGCGGCCGAGGGTCGGCTGGCTGGCCGCAAGCCTGCGAGCGGCGGCCGAAAGGCTGCCGGTCTCGGCGACCGCGACGAAGCCTTTGATCAGGTTCCAGTCGAATTCAGTCATTCATTTTTGAATAACAGATCGCCGATCTCAGTCAATTTCCATTTGTTTGTGGAGAGGCCAGATTAATCGGGCAAACGCAAGCAACGGAGACGAACAATGACCAAGATCGCAATTCTGGGCGCCAATGGCCGGCTCGGCCGCGTGGTGGCCAAGGCGTTCATCGACGCCGGTTTCGACGTCCGCACCGTCACCCGCACCGGCAAGGTGCCGGGCGAGCTCAGGGGCGCCACGGCGGTTACTGGCGATGCGCTGGACCGCGAGTCGCTGATCCGCGCAACGCAAGGCGTCGACATCATCTTCAACGGCCTGAACCCGATCTACACCGACTGGGGCAAGTGCCTGCCGATGGCCGAGAACGTCATGGCCGCCTGCAGCGCGAATGGCGCGCTGCATCTCTTCCCCGGTACCGTCTACAATTACGGCTCGCCGATGCCTGAGCTGATCACCGAGGAAACGCCGTTCCATCCGACCACCGAGAAGGGCCGCATCCGCGTCGCCATGGAAGACCTGTTCCGCCGCGAGGCCGATGCCGGCCGCGTGCGCACCATTCTTCTCAGGGCTGGCGACTTCTTCGGCGGTACCGGCACCGGTTCCTGGTTCGACCTCGTCGTCGCCGCCAAGATGGAGAAGGGCGTCTACACCGCCCCCGGTCCGGCCGACCTCGTGCATGAATGGGCCTATCTGCCGGACTTCGCGGTTGCCTTCGTCGGGCTGGCGCGCAATCTCGACAAGCTGGGTTTTTACGAGGCGTTGAACTTTCCGGGCCACGCCGTCACCGACCTCGAGATCAAGGCCGCCGCCGAGAAGGCGCTTGGCCGCAAGCTGAAGCTCAGCTTCATGCCCTGGTGGGTGCTGCGCGCCGGCAGCCCGTTCGTGGCCATGTGGCGCGAGATCGTGTCGATGTCTTATCTGCGGTTCGAGGCGCACCGGCTGGTCTCGACGCGGCTGGCAGGCATCATCGGCGAAATCCCGCATACCCAACTCGACCGGGCGGTGGCGCAGGCCATGCAGGATATCGGCATCGGAGTCGCGTCCTCGCGTCAGGCCGCCTGATGCAGAACGGCCGGGTTGCGGAGGCCTGACCGTAAATCGATCAAATCCGACCCATCAGCAGCAGGATCAGCAGAACGATCAAAAGAACGCCGACGATCCCGGAGGGTCCGTAGCCCCAGGCGCGCGAATACGGCCAGGCCGGAACCGCGCCAATCAAGATCAGAATCAGGATGATGATGAGAAGTGTAGTGATCGTCATAAAAAAAGCCCTCGCCGTCTGGTTGAAACCAAAAGGACAATGCAAAAGGCCGCTCGGTTGTTCCCGAGCGGCCTTTGTCATAGGCTTCGAAAAGCGCGCTATTCTGCGGCTTTGGGGAAGGCGATCGCCGGTTCGGCGTCGGTCTCCACGGCCGGCTCGTCGCTCGCAACCTCGCCCTTGCCGCGCCGGAACAGGCGGCTGAACAAGCTGCGCCGCGCGCCGGGCTTCACCTTGGCGCGAGTGAACACCATCAGCATCGACGGCGTGACCACCAGCGTCAGTATGGTGGCGAAGGACAGGCCGAAGACGATCGCCGATGACAGCGAAATCCACCATTGCGTCGACGGCGCGTTGATCGTCGTCTCGTGATGGAAGATTTCGAGGCCGAGGCCGAAGGCGATCGGCAGCACGCCGAGGATCGCCGAAACCGCCGTCAGCACCACCGGCCGGGCGCGCTCGCGGCATGTCTGCAGCACCGCATCCATCTTGTCCCAGCCTTCCTCGCGCAGCCGGTCATAGGTGTCGATGAGAACGATGTTGTTGTTCACCACCACGCCGGCGAGCGCGATGACACCGATGCCCGACATGACGATGCCGAAGGCCTCGCCTGTCAGCAGCAGCCCCAGGAACACGCCGATGGTCGCCATGACCACGCAGGACAAGACAAGCCACACGCTGGTGAACTTGTTGAACTGCGCGAGCAGCACCAGGAAGATCAGGAAGATCGCGGCGCCGAAGGCCTTGCTGAGGAAGGCGCTGGCCTGCGCGCTGTCCTCGTTGGAGCCGGCAAGCTTCCAGCGGATGCCGCTGCCGAGGTTCATGTCGGCGACGGCCTTGGTGACCTCCTGCTGCACGGCCGCCACCTGCGCGCCCGCGCTGACATTGGCTTGCACCACCACCGTGCGCGCGCTGTCGATGCGGTTAAGGATGCCGACGCTTGGTTTTGCCTTGCGGATGACGAAGTTCGAGATCGGCACCGCCCCTTGCGAGGTCTGCACCCGGAGCTCGTCGAGCGTCGACAGCGTACGCCGGTCTTCCGGCAGGCGCAGCCGGATATCGACCGCCTTGTCGGCACCGGCCGGCCGGTATTCCGACAACTTAAGGCCGTTCGTCACCAACTGCACCACGGTTCCGACTGAGGTCGGGCTGATGCCGTATTGTGCGGCCTTGGCGCGGTCGACCTCGAGCGCCCAATCGACGCCGGGCGGCGGCAGGCCGTCGGAAATGTCGATGACGTTGGGCACCTTGGCGATCCGCGCCGCCACCGCGCGCGCCTTGTCGTCGAGCCCGGCAGGGTCGGCGGCCGACAGCCTGATCTGGATCGGCTTGCCGGTCGGCGGGCCTGCCTCCGGCACGCGCACCTCGACATCGACGCCGGGAATACCCGCCATGACGCCGCGCAGGTCGTTGAGGATCTGGTTGGCGGATTTGCGCTGGCGCCAGTCGACGAATTCGTACTGGATGACGCCAACCACGTCTTCCGGAACGTCCTGGCCGCCGCCTTGCGTCTTGCCGACGCGCGTATAGACCGACTTCACCCCCGGCCAGCCGAGCAGGCGGCTTTCGGCAGTCTTTGTGGCGGCGTCCATTTCGGCCAGCGAAAGGTTGCCGCGGGCATGCACGTAGAGCAGGCCGTAGTCCGGCTCGACATTGGGGAAGAATTCGACACCGGCGCCATACTTCGAATAGGCGAAGCCGACGCCGACCAGAAGGCCGACGGTGAGCAGGATGACGGTGATCGGGAAGCGCACCGCCTGCTTGACCAGGCCCATGTACCAGCCGTCGCGATGATCCTCCTCGTGATGCGCCGGCGCCTTGGCGAAGATGGCGCCCAGCGTCGGCGCGAAGACCAGCGCATAGAGCATGGAGGCCGACAGCGTCACGATCAGCGTGATCGGCATATACTTCATGAAGTCGCCGATGATGCCAGGCCAGAACAAGAGCGGCGAGAAGGCGGCGATGCGCGTCATCGTCGCCGCGATCACAGGGCCGGCCATGCGCTTGGCAGCGAGGGCGAACGCGTCCGCCTTCGGCATGCCTTCGCTCATGCGCCGCTCCGCGAATTCGGTGACGATGATGGCGTCATCGACCAGCATGCCGACCGCCAGGATGAGGCTGAACAGCACGATCATGTTGATCGTGTAGCCCATCATCGCAAGCAGCAGGATGCCGATCAGGAAGGATGACGGGATGGCAAGGCCGATGAGCAGCGAGGCGCGGCCCGACAGTGCATAGAGGATGACGATGAAAACAAGAATCACCGCGATCATCACGTGGTTCTGCAGGTCGCCCAGCAGCTGGTTGACGAAGACCGACTTGTCCTGCGTGTAGGTGACATGCATGCCTTCGGGCATCGACTTGATGAAGCCGTCGGACACCGCGCGGACCTGGGTCAGCGTGTCGATCAAATTGGCGCCGATGCGCTTCTTCACCTCGATGGCGATCGCCGGCTTGCCGTCGAGGTGAGTAACCGTCTCGGCGTCCTTGAAGGTCGAGCGGATCGTGGCGATGTCCTTCGCCTGCACCACGGCGTTGGGCGTGGCGACCACCGGCAAGTTGGCGACATCCTCCGGCGTCTCGATCAGCGACGGCACCTTGACCGCGTATTTGCCCTCCGAGCCCTCGAGATTGCCGGCGGCGACCAGGCTGTTCGAGGCCCCGACGCCTTGCATCACCTGATCGAGCTGCAGCCCATAGGAGGAAAGCTTCACTGGATCGACGACGACCTCGACCAGGTCGTCGCGCGCGCCCTGCAGCGAGCCTTCCAGCACGCCCGGCACCTCCTCGATGCGGTCGCGCAATTCGCGCGCGGCCGCTGTCAGCACGCGCTCCGGCACGTCGCCGGAGAGCGTCACGACAAGAACCGGGAATTCGGAGACGTTGACTTCGGTGACCGTTGGCTCCTCGGCCGCCTGCGGCAGGTCGGCCTTGGCGTCCTGCACCTTGCTGCGGGTGTCCTGGAGCGCGGTGGCCAGATTGGTCTGCGGCTGGAATTCGACCAGCACGTAGCCGCCGCCCTGGAAGGCGGCCGAGCGCATCTCCTTCAGCCCCTTGAGGCTCTTCAGCTTGCTTTCCATCGGCCGAAGCAGCAGGCGCTCGGAGTCCTCCGGCGAGATGCCCTGGTAGACCAGGCTGACATACATCATCGGAATCGGAACGTCCGGCTCCGCTTCCTTCGGCGTCGATTGATAGGCGACCCAACCCGCGGCGAGCAGGAACATCAGCGCCGATATTGTGAGGCGGGCGTTGCGGATGGCGAGTCTGACGATGTCCATGACTTATGCCTGCTGTTTCTTGGGAGCCGCGACATGGGCCGGCGGCGCCGGGCAACCCGGCGCCGGCGGTCGCGCTACTGCGTGCCGGCGGAGGCTTCGCTGATCAGCTTGCTGATGGTCGCCTGGTCGGCCTCAACGGGCTTCACCACATCGCCCTCCTTCACCAGTTCCTGGCCGGCGACGATGATGCGAGCATCCTGCGGAATGCCGCCAAGCACCAGGCCATGCGGCGTATCGTCGACCAGATCGATCGGGAAGAACGCGACCTTTTTGTCCGTGCCGACGGCGCGGATGCCGAGATCGCCCTTGTCGCCCAGCGTCACCACCGAGCGCGGCAAAAGCACCGCATCGGTCGGCTCGGCGCTGAGCGTGATCTCGGCCGTCATGCCGGCGGGGATGGAGCCGTCCCCATTGGGGATCGCCACCTCGACACGGAAGGTACGGGTTTGCGATGAGGCATCGCGGCTGATATAGCGCACCTTGCCGGTGACCTTCTGGTCGTTGACCAGGCGCACATCAGCCTCGTCGCCGATCTTGATATAGCGCAGGTCGCGCTCGCTGATCTCGCCGCGCGCGATCACCGGATCGAGCTTCAGGATCGTCGCCACCTCGCCGCCCTGCATGACGGAGCTGCCGAGCTCGACCGGCACGCGGTCGATGACGCCGTCGAACGGCGCCTTCACTTCGTTGCGATCGAGTTCGGCCTGCGCCGTCTCCAGCATCGACTGCGCCGCCGTCAGGTTCGAGCGGGCGGTGTCGAGCTGCAGCTTGGGCAGGTTGCCGGTCTTGGCGAGCTGCTCGGCGGCATCGAGCTCGGCCTTGCGCTGCGCCAGCAACTGCCTGGCGTTGTCGACATTCGAGACCTTCTCCTCGGTGGCCAGCATCAGCACCAAATCGCCCGTCTTGACGTGCTGGCCTTGCTTGACCGGCAGCTTGTCGATGACGCCGGCGACGCGCGTGGCAAGCACCGCGCGCTTGTCGGCCTCGGTCAGGCCGGAAATGCGGATGGCGCGCGCATAGGTCTTGCGCGGCGGCGTCACCACCGCGACGGTGCGCGGCGCCGCCTTCGGCTCGGCCTCGGCGGTCTTCGGCTTGGCGGCCCCAGACTGCGTGGCCTTGCCTGCTTCTCCTGCCTTCTGGTGGTCGGCGGCGCTGCCCACGGACGAGAACTCGCCCGTTGCCATCCAGGCAGCAAATCCGATGAGCACAGCAATGGCTGCAAGTTTGTGAAACCTGATTTTCGGCATCGTCATTTTCCGTTGCGGGCTTGGCGAGGTCAGCGCCTTCGACTCCCGGGCGCGCGGCCGATATGGGTGCGCGCGAAGCCATGTTCAATTTGCCGTGATCGGCGAAGCGCGCTTCTACCGCAAAGTTGCGGCGCAATATAGTGAGAAAAATTGCAGCATCATTGCGTCTCCAGCCGCGACGAGCCGGCTTTTTTCCTTTTTTCTGACATCCGACTGCCCGGCTTTTCCCGGCCGGGATAGATTTTCCGCACGTTTGAATGCTCAGTGGCAGTAGATGTCAGTATGATGCGGATTTTTTTCCCGCAATGACTTCTGCAGCAGCACAGACACTGCGTGGAACGCAGCCATCCCGAAATTAAATCCTGTCAGGTGATCAGGTTGAGCAACCGGAACAGCCGCTCGAATGTCCTGCCATAGGGTGGCCTCAGCAGGCCGCCAGCGCTGAGCCTCGATTGGACGAAGATCGGCTTTTCCTTACTGAAGGTGCGAAAACCCCATTCGCCATGATAGGCGCCCATGCCGCTTTCGCCGACGCCGCCGAATGGCTGCCGCTCCTGCACCAGATGCATCATGCAGTCATTGACCGTCACGCCGCCGGCCACAGTTTCCCGCATCACCCTTCGGCGATTGGCGCTGTCCTTGCCGAACCAGTAGAGCGCGAGCGGGCGCTCGCCGCGGTTCACGTGTTCGATGGCGTCATCGACCGTGCCGTATTCGAGGATCGGCAGCACCGGCCCGAAGATCTCTTCGCGCATCAGGCGCAAGGTCTCGCTGGCGTTCCTGACGAGGACGGGCGCCATCTTGCGGTCGCTCACACCAAGCTTTTCATTTGCAGGGTTGACTTCGGTGACATCGGCGCCGCTTTCGCGTGCCTCGGCGATCATTTCGCTCAGGCGCTGGTGGTGCCGCTCGCTGATGATCGCCGTGTAGTCCGGGTTGTCGCGCAGGCGGGGATAGAGCCGCGCCATCGCGGCGGCGAGCTTCGCGGCGATCGCTTCACCTTGTCCTTGCGGGACCATCAGATAGTCCGGCGCGATGCAGGTCTGGCCCGCATTCAAAAGCTTGCCATAGGCGACGCTTGCGGCGGCCGCGTCGAGGTCGCAGGACGCATCGAAGATCACCGGCGACTTGCCGCCAAGCTCGAGCGTCACCGGCGTCAGGTTGGCGGCCGCGGCCAGCGCCACCTGGCGGCCGATGGCGGTCGAGCTGGTGAACAGGAGATGGTCGAAAGGCATCGACACGAATGTCTTGCCGACCTCGGCATCCCCGACCACCACGCTCATCTCCTCGGGAGCGAACTGCTCCTCGACCAGTCGGGCAAGCAGTTCCGAAAATTTCGGCGTCAGCTCCGACGGCTTGAGCAGCACGCGATTGCCGGCGGCTAAAGCGGCGGTCGCCGGCGCGATGGCCAGCTGGAACGGATAGTTCCAGGGCGAGACGATGCCGACGACGCCGAGCGGCTGCGGCAAAAGGCGGTTGCGCCCGGGCAGGAACGGCAGGCTGGTGGCGACGCCGCGCTCGCGCATCCAGCCCCGCAGATGCCGCATGGCGTGCCTGATGCCGGCGCGAACGACGAACAGTTCCGCAAGCCGCGTTTCCTGTGCCGCCCGGCCGGAAAAATCGCTATCGATCGCCGCGCAGATCTCGGCCTCGTGCTTTTCGGTCAGCGCCAGCAGGCGTCTCAGCCGGTCCTTGCGCACTTCGAGGCTCGGGAACGGCTCCTTCTCGAAGGCCCGGCATTGCGCTTCAAACCTGACCCCGAGGGAGTTCTGTCTGGTCTGCAGCATCACCACCTCCCGTTTACGTCGAGGTAAGCTACTCGCCCTGCATGGGTGAATCCAGCGCATCGCCGGTTCCGCGAGGTAAGTTTCAGCGCCAACTAAAACGTGCGCGCGGAGTTTGGAGCGGCTTAGGCCCGGCGGCGTGTTGCCTCCGTCCTCATGTGGGCGGCGAGGAACTCCTTGACCCGCCGGCCCGGCGCCGGGCCGCGCATCGGCTTGAAGCCGTCGTCGAGCTCGCCCGACAGGTCGAGCGTCGCCCGTTTGCCGACGGCGTCGTAATTCTCCTCCAGCCAGTCGCTGGCGGCACTTCGGCCGAGGTCGCGCAGGTAGGCGAGGAAGGCCCATTCGGCATTGACCTTGGACGAGGCCGACAGGTCCTTGAACGCCTCGTCGGCATCGATCCTATGCATGCGGATGTCGCGGTACTCGCCATGCGGCAGGCGGCCGGCCGCGATCAGCTCCTTGATAAAGGCGATAGCGCGGAATTCGCGCAAGAGTCCGGCATTGAAGGTGATCTCGTCGATGCGGTTCTGGATCTCGTTGGCGCTTTTCGGCGTGCCCTCGCGCACCACCGGATTGATCTGCACGAGCAGCACGTCCTCGGTCGCTGTGGTCTTGAAAAAGGGATAGAGCGCCGGGTTGCCGCCATAGCCGCCATCCCAATAGGGCACGCCCTTGATCTCAACGGCGCGGAACAATTGCGGCAGGCAGGCCGACGCCATCACCGTGTCGAGGTCGATCTCGCCATCCGAGAAGACGCGCAGCTGTCCGGTCTCGACATTGGTCGCCGAGATGAAGAGCTCCATCGACTTGCAGGCGCGCACGTTGCGGAAGTCGATTTGTTTCTCGACCACATCGCGCAGCGGGTTGAGGCCGAGCGGGTTGGCGACGTAAGGCGAGAAGACCCGCGACATGGTGTCGAAGAAGAGGTAGCCCGGCGTGTTCTCGATCGACCAGTTGCCCCAGACGACATCCCACGGCATGCGCTGCACCGGGCTGAAGCGCCCCTTCGAGGCGACGGCGCGCCAGAAATCGTCGAGCTTCCTGCGCGCGCCCTCGACGCCGCCGCGCACGAAGCCGTCAGCCAGCGCCACTGCGTTCATTGCGCCGGCGCTGGTGCCGGACACGGCAGCGATCTCCAGCCGCCCGTCCTCAAGCAGACGGTCGAGCACACCCCAGGAGAAGGCGCCATGCGAGCCGCCGCCCTGGAGCGCGACGTTGATCTTCTTCTTGTCCTCCGCCTTGCCGTTCTTCGCCATGGCGTTCCTTGTCTCGACGCTTTGGCCTGCCCTTGCGTCGCTTGGGCAGCCGCTGCCATCAGCTTATGTTGCAGTGCAGCATATAAGGACGAACCAAGGCAAGAACACGAACATGGTCGTATGATCACATGAAATTTCGGTCATAAAAAACCTCTCGTTCGCTCAGGAACGAGAGGTTTGGAACGAAACCCAGCCCGCGACGTCAGGCGACGAGATCGGGCACCGGCCCGACATAGCGCGACTGCGGCCGGATCAGGCGGCCGGTCGCCTGCTGCTCGCGGGCGTGCGCGATCCAGCCGGCGACGCGGCCGGCGGCAAAGACATTGGAGAACGCCTCTTTCGGGAAGCCGGCGGCCTCGAGCAGCAAGGCGGTGAAGAATTCGACATTGGTCTGGATCGAGCGCTGCGGCTTGGCGACCCGCAGCACTTCGAGCGCGGCCTGTTCCACCGTCTCGGCGAAGGCCAGCCGGCTGCCCGTCTTCCGGTTATTCATCTCTTTGCGGGCGCCGAGTTGGCGCACGACAGCCTTCAGCACGTCGGCGCGCGGATCGCGCACGCGGTAGATGCGATGGCCGAAGCCCATGATGCGCTCGCCGCGCGCGATCTCGTCGCGCAGCCAGGCGGCGGCGTCGCCGCTCGCCTCGATCGCATCGAGCATCTCGATCACCGGCCCCGGCGCGCCGCCATGCAGCGGGCCCTTGAGCGCGCCGAGCCCGGCCAGGATCGCCGAGGTCAAACCCGCCTGCGTCGACGCCACCACTCGTGTCGCGAAAGTCGAGGCGTTGAGCCCGTGGTCGCAGACCGTCACCAGATAGGTGTCGAGCGCCTTGGCAAGCGCCGGCGATGCGACGCCGCCAAGCATTCTCAGCATGTCGGCGGCATGGTCGGCGCGCGCGTCCGCAGGAAGAGGCTTCTCGCCGCGGGTAAGGCGCAGCAGGGCCGGCGTCAGCACCGCCGGCGCCGCGATCAGCCTCAGCGCATCGGCAAGTTCGTCGCCGTCCGGCAGCAGAGCCATGCCGGCGCGCATGGCGCTGTAGATATCGAGCGGCGCCAACTGGTCGAGCGCTGGCCGCAGCCGCTCGAAAACCTCGACGCGGGCATTGCCGATTGCCTTTTCCAGCTCTCTATCGCCGGGCAGCTCGTCGAAAAAGCCGTCGAACAACAGGCGGATCACCTGGCCGTAGCGCCAATGGCCGGTCAGCTCCGCCAGAGAATGGCCTCGGATGGTGAGATGTCCGCCGGCGCCGTCGACATCGGAAAGCACGGTGTCTGCAGCGACAATATCATCGAGCCCGTTTGCCATGATTGTCTCCTTGACCTTTCGAGCATCGCAATTAATGCTGCCCAATTGATGCATCAATCTTGATCAACAGAATCAATGTAAGGCAGCAACTGCATGTCCGAATGGCTGACCCGGGAGGAAGCGCTGGCGCGGCTCAACGTCCGGCCGCAAACGCTCTATGCCTATGTCAGCCGCGGCCGCATCGGCATGCGGCCGGACGGAGCCGACCCGCGCCGCAGCCAGTACCGCGCCGACGACATTGCAGCGCTCGCCACCCGCCGCGCACGCGGACGCAGCCCGCAGGCGATCGCGGAAAGCGCCATCGCCTGGGGCGAGCCGGCCATCACCACCGCCATCTCGACGGTTCTGCATGGCCGCCTCGTCTATCGCGGCAAGGACGCCGTGGCGCTTGCGGCGACCGCGACGCTGGAGGAAACCGCAAGCCTGCTTTGGACCTCCGACACCCCGGCATCCTTCGCTTCGCTGACCCTGTCGACCGTTCGGGAGAGCGGCACCCCAACAGCCTTTGCGCGACTCTCGGCGCTCGCGGCCGCGGGCTGGCCTACGCTCGGGCGCAGGCCGGCCATGCTGCAGCAGGACGGCGCCAGCGCCACGAGCGTCCTGGCGACATCCCTCGGCTCAAGCCCGGGGGCGGAGCCGGTGCACGAAAGGCTGGCGCGCGGCTGGTCGGTCGACGCCGCCGGCGCCGATCTCATCCGCAAGGCGCTGGTGCTGCTCGCCGATCACGAGCTCAACGCCTCGACCTTCGCCGCGCGCGTCGCCGCCTCCACCGGTGCGCCGATCGCGGCCTGCCTGCTAGCCGGCCTCGCCACGCTTTCCGGCCCGCGTCATGGCGGGGCGGGCGCGGCCGCCATCGCCCTTGTCGAGGACGCTGAGCGGCTAGGGCCGGACGAGGCGATCGCGCGCTGGCTCGCCCACGACCGGCCGCTGCCCGGCTTTGGTCACCAGCTCTATCCCGAAGGCGATCCGCGCGCGGAAACCCTGCTGCCTGATGTCGAAATCGACGACGGCCTGTTGCGGCTGCGCGACGCCGTCCTTGCCGCGACCGGTCTGCGTCCAAATGTCGATTTCGCGCTGGCCGCGCTGACGCGGAGCCTGCATCTGCCCGCCGACGCGCCGTTCCGCCTGTTCGCGCTCGGCCGCAGCGTCGGCTGGACGGCGCATGCCATCGAACAGGTCACCAGCAACAGGCCGATCAGGCCGCGCGCCCGCTACGACGGACCGCTTGGGCCTGAATGACGGCTCAGGGCAACCACTGGAGATAGAGCGGTTCACCGTTTCACGGAAACGCTGAACCGCTCTATCTCTTTGTTTTCACGCAATTCCGGACGGAAAACTGTTACACACTTTTCCTGGAATTGCTCTAGCGGAAGCCTGCATCAACGAAAAACGCCCGGCCGAAGCCGGGCGTCTCGATAGTGAAGCGGTGCCCAGGATCAGGCGATGGTCTTGCCGAAGGCGACGGCCGTGTCGCCCATGCGGTTCGAGAAGCCCCATTCATTGTCGTACCAGGACAGGACCGAAACCAGGTTGCCGTCCATGACCTTGGTCTGGTCGAGCGCCGCGATCGAGGAATGCGGATCGTGGTTGAAGTCGATCGACACGTTCGGGTGATGGGTGACCGAAAGCACGCCCTTCAGCTTGCCCTTGGAGGCGGCGATCAGCGCCTCGTTGATCTCCTGCGCGGTGGTCGAGCGCTTGGCGATGAACTTGAGGTCGACGACGGAGACATTCGGGGTCGGCACGCGGATCGAGATGCCGTCGAGCTTGCCCTTGAGGTCGGGCAGCACGAGGCCGATCGCCTTGGCGGCACCGGTCGAGGTCGGGATCTGCGACAAGGCCGCCGCGCGGGCGCGGTAGAGGTCCTTGTGCATGGTGTCCAGCGTCGGCTGGTCGCCGGTGTAGGAGTGGATCGTCGTCATCATGCCCTTCTCGATGCCGACGGTCTCGTGCAGCACGGCGGCAAGCGGCGCCAGGCAGTTGGTGGTGCAGGACGCGTTCGAGATGACGATGTGGTCCTTGCTCAGCTTGTCGTGGTTGATGCCGTAGACCACGGTGAGATCGGCGCCTTCGGACGGAGCAGAGACGATGACGCGCTTGGCGCCGGCGGTCAGATGCGCGGCGGCCTTGTCGCGGGCGGTGAAGATGCCGGTGCATTCGAGCGCGATGTCGACGCCGAGCTCCTTCCAGGGCAGCTGGGTCGGATCCTTGATGGCGGTGACCTTGAACTTCTCCGCGCCGACGGAGATCTGGTCGCCGTCGACCGTCACTTCATGCGGGAAGCGGCCATGCACGCTGTCATAGCGCAAGAGGTGCGCGTTGGTCTCGACCGGGCCGAGGTCGTTGACGGCGACGACCTCGATATCCTTGCGGCCGGACTCGTGGATCGCGCGCAGGATGTTGCGGCCGATGCGGCCAAATCCGTTGATGGCAACTCTGACGGTCATTTTTCTCTCCCTAGGGGGCTGGAAAGCGGATGGTCCCGCAGCTTCATAACGGCGGGCGGGCAAAGAATCCAGCCGCAGAAGCCCGAATTTAAATCGATTAGGTTGGTCCAGCCCGGCACAACCCATTGAATGGTTTCGCCGGACTGGGGCCTTCCTGCTTCTATATGTCGCTCAAAACCGCTGTGCGCTTTTGAGCGACATGCTTTGGCTCACTTGCTGTGCAGGCGTGCTTCCACTGCCTTTGCCGCCGCCTCGGCGGTGATGCCGAAATGCGGATAGAGCTGCTCGATCGAGCCGGAGGCGCCGAAGCCGGTCATGCCGATGAAGATGCCGTCGGTACCGATGATGTGGTCCCAGCCCTGGCGAACGCCGGCCTCGATGGCGACCTTCACCCCGGCATTGCCGATCGTCTTCCTGCGGTAGTCCTCGCTCTGCTGTTCGAACAGCTCGAAGCAGGGCACGGAAACGACGCGCGTCGGATGGCCGTGCTTTTCGAGCAGCTCGCGGGCGCCGAGGGCAACCTCCACCTCCGAGCCCGTCGCGAAGATCGTCACGGCGGCCTCGCCGTTTGCCGCGGCGAGCTCATAGGCGCCGGAAGCGCTGAGGTTCTGCTCGCTGAATTCGGTGCGAACGGTCGGCAGGTTCTGGCGGGTCAGCGCCAGCGTCGACGGCGTCTTTTCGGACTTCAGCGCCAGCTGCCAGCATTCCGCCGTCTCGACCGCATCGGCCGGGCGGAACACGTTGTGGTTCGGAATGGCGCGAAGAGCTGCGAGATGCTCGACCGGCTGGTGCGTCGGGCCATCCTCGCCGAGGCCGATCGAGTCATGCGTCATGACGAAGATCGAGCGGATGCCCATCAGCGAGGCAAGGCGCATCGACGGGCGGGCATAGTCCGAGAAGCAGAGGAAGGTGCCGCCATAGGCGATCAGGCCGCCATGCAGCGTCAACCCGTTGATCGCCGCCGCCATGCCGTGCTCGCGGATGCCGTAGTGGACATAGCGCTGGCCGTAATCGTCAGACGTGATGTTCTTGGTCTGGCTGGTCTTGGTGTTGTTGGAGCCGGTGAGGTCGGCCGAGCCGCCGATGGTTTCGGGAACCGCGCCGTTGATCACTTCCAGCGCCATTTCCGAGGACTTGCGGGTGGCGACCTTCGGCTTGTCGGCCGAGAGCTTCTTCTTGTACTCGCTGATCACGGCGTCGAAATTGCCCGGCAGCTTGCCTGCGAGGCGGCGCTCGAATTCGCCCTTCAGCGTGGCGTCGGCCTTGGCGAGCCGGCCTTCCCAATCGGCGCGCGCCTTGGCGCCGCTCGTGCCGACGGCCCGCCAGGCGTCGAGGATATCGCCCGGCACCTCAAAGGGCGGTGACTCCCAGTTGAAGAATTTGCGGGCGCCGGCGATTTCCTCGGCGCCGAGCGGCGAGCCATGCGCCTTGTTGGTGCCGGCCTTGGTCGGGGCGCCGAAGCCGATGGTCGTCTTGCAGGCGATCATCGTCGGCTTGTCGGAATGGCGCGCCGCCTCGATGGCGTAGGCGATCGCTTCAGGATCGGTGCCGTCGATGTGGCTGGCGTTCCAGCCGGAGGCCTGGAAGCGGGCGACCTGGTCGGTGTTGTCGGCGAGCGAGACCGGGCCGTCGATCGAGATGTTGTTGTTGTCCCAGAAGACGATCAGCTTGTTGAGCTTGAGATGGCCGGCAAGCGCGATGGCCTCCTGGGAGACGCCTTCCATCAGGCAGCCGTCGCCGGCCAGCACATAGGTGTAGTGGTTGACGAGGTCGTTGCCGAAGGCGGCGTTCATGATGCGCTCGCCGAGCGCGAAGCCGACAGAATTGGCAAGGCCCTGGCCGAGCGGGCCTGTGGTCGTCTCGATGCCGGCGGCATGGCCGTATTCGGGATGGCCGGCGGTCCTCGATCCGACCTGCCGGAAATTCTTGATCTGGTCGATCGTCATGTCCTCATAGCCGGTGAGGTAGAGGAGCGAGTAGAGCAGCATCGAGCCGTGGCCGGCCGACAGGATGAAGCGGTCGCGGTCAGCCCAGTGCGGGGCCTTGGCGTCGAATTTCAGGAAGCGGGTGAACAGCACGGTGGCGATGTCGGCGCAGCCCATGGGCAGGCCGGGGTGGCCCGAATTCGCCTTCTCGACGGCGTCCATGGAAAGGAAACGGATCGCATTGGCCATCCGGTCATGTTGTACACGCGAGGTCATGCTTCCTCCGGAAATTGGGGTTGGAGCCTTGGGAGAGCCCTTGGAAAGGACGCCGCGACACATAGCAGGCACGGCCTTTTAGTCAACAAATCGGTCGGCTTTTGCCAGGCTTGTGGTGGGGGCAGGCGCGTTACATTAGCGTTAGCGGGGGACAGTCGCGAGAGCTTTATTGACGCGCGCTTCACCCGGCGCCTAATCTTTCCAGGATAACGCGTTCTGAACGCGAGCGATTCGGTGATGGGCAGGGCATAGGACGAAGGCCATGACCGGGGAAACGACCCTCAAGGAAGTCATCGCCAGGCTCGGCAAAGCCATGGAAGGGCTGGAAAACGCCGTCGCGGCACGGCTCGAGCATGAGCGCGATTATTCCGAAGCCGAGGCCGAGGTGCAGCGCATGAACGCCGACCGCTCGCGGCTGGCGCAGGAGCTCGACAATTCCGAGGCCCGCGCCGAACGGCTGGAGGATGCCAACAAGGAAGTGTCGCGCCGGCTGGTGACCGCCATGGAAACCATCCGCGCGGTTCTCGACAGGTAAGCCAATGGCACAGGTGACGGTTTCCATCGACGGCAAGCAGTACCGCATGGCTTGCGACGAGGGTCAGGAGGAGCATCTGATCGACCTCGCCGAGCGCTTCGACCGCTATGTCATGCATCTGAAGGATTCCTTCGGCGAGATCGGCGACCAGCGGCTGACGGTGATGGCCGGCATCATGGTGATGGACGAGCTTTCGGAGCTCTCCAAGCGCGTCAAGGGCATGGAGAGCGAGGTTCTGACGCTGCGCAAGACGCGCGACGAGGCGCTGACCAAGGCCGACAAGAACGACAGCGTGCTGACGACGGCGCTCGCAGCGCTCGCGCAGCGCATGGAAGATCTGGCGGCGACGCTGGCAGTGAAGAAGGCTTAACGCGCCTCATTCAGCCTCCCAGCGCCCGCTACGGAAGTTCCTGCTGTCTTTTCCAGGAAAAGACGAAATTTTTCCGCTGCTTCCATCGCCCTGGCAGACACAAGCCTTTTGAACCGGACCGCCCAGCGGTATAGAAGGCTGAGCCAAGCCGGACGGGTTGGCCCGTCCCGGCGGGCATGTCACAGGGTAAGGGAGCACGTCATGAGCCTTCGTATCAACGATGTCGCGCCGGACTTCACGGCCGAGACCACGCAGGGAACGATCAATTTCCATCAGTGGATCGGTGACGGCTGGGCGGTGCTTTTCAGCCATCCGAAAGACTTCACACCGGTCTGCACGACCGAGCTCGGCACGATGGCCGGACTGGAAGGTGAGTTCAGGAAGCGCAACGTCAAGATCATCGGCATTTCGGTTGATCCGGTGTCGAGCCACGAGAAGTGGCATGCCGACATCAAGACCGCGACCGGCCAAACGGTGAACTATCCGCTGATCGGCGACAAGGACCTCAAGGTCGCCAAGCTTTACGAGATGCTGCCGGCGAGCGCCGGCGACACTTCGGAGGGCCGTACGCCGGCCGATAACCAGACCGTGCGTTCGGTCTACGTCATTGGTCCCGACAAGAAGATCAAGCTGGTGCTGACCTATCCGATGACCACAGGCCGCAACTTCGACGAGATCCTGCGCGTCATCGATTCCGTCCAGCTAACGGCCAAGCACCAGGTGGCGACGCCGGCGAACTGGAAGCAGGGCGAGGATGTGATCATCACCGCCGCCGTCTCCAATGAAGACGCGATCAAGCGCTTCGGAGCCTTCGAGACGGTGCTGCCGTATCTGCGCAAGACCAAGCAGCCGACGGCGTGAGGCGAATTGATATTCAGGTGATCTCGGCCTGCAAATGGCGGGTCCCTGCGCTTCCGGTGCTCACGTACCTTAAGTACGCTCCGCTCCGGTTCTCGGAACCCACCATTTTCGGCTCGGGCTAACCTGAATTTCAACACGCCTCAACACCGAAGGCTTGCAGACAACAAAAAGGCGGCGCCGGGGCGCCGCCTTTTTTGCTTCAATCTCAGGCTTGTTAAGCCGCCGGCTGCGCTTCGATGGTGCGCAGCGCCTGGCTCTGGCGCTTGGCGGCGGCCTTGACCGCGTCCTGCACCTTCTCGAAGGCGCGCACCTCGATCTGGCGCACGCGCTCGCGGCTGATGTCGAACTCGGCCGACAGCTCTTCCAGCGTCAGCGGCTCTTCGGCGAGACGGCGCGCCTCGAAGATGCGCCGCTCGCGGTCGTTGAGCACCGACAGGGCGCCCGACAGCATGGCGCGCCGGCTTTCCAGCTCGTCCTGCTCGATCAGCATCTCTTCCTGGCTTTCGTGGTCGTCGACCAGCCAGTCCTGCCATTCGCCGGACTCACCCTCGCTCGCCCTGATCGGGGCGTTGAGCGAGGCGTCGCCCGACAGGCGGCGGTTCATTGACACCACTTCGGCCTCGGAAACGTTGAGGCGCGTGGCGATCTCGGCGATCTGGTCGGGCTTCAGGTCGCCTTCGTCAAGCGCCTGGATTCTGCCCTTCACCTTGCGCAGGTTGAAGAACAGGCGCTTCTGGTTGGCGGTGGTGCCCATTTTGACCAGGCTCCACGAGCGCAGGATGTATTCCTGGATCGAGGCCTTGATCCACCACATGGCATATGTGGCGAGCCGGAAGCCGCGCTCGGGTTCGAATTTCTTGACAGCCTGCATGAGGCCGACATTGCCTTCCGAGATCACCTCGCCGATCGGCAGGCCGTAGCCGCGATAGCCCATGGCGATCTTGGCAACGAGCCGCAAATGGCTGGTGACGAGCTTGTGCGCGGCGGAAGTGTCCTGATGCTCGGCATAACGCTTGGCGAGCATGTACTCTTCCTGCGGCTGAAGCATCGGAAAGCGACGGATTTCTTCCAGGTAACGGGCGAGACCGCCTTCACCGGAAACGATACTGGGTAGTGACTGGGCCATGATTAGCGCCCCCTCTCTATTGGAGTGATGCCCCCGTAACGCGGCGGGCATGTGACGCGAATGCCAATCGGCTCATCCGCGGCAGCAGCTGTATATAGGAACAAAACCAGAAAGGACAGGCATTTGTTCAACACAAAACAGTGTGTCACGCTTAAGTGAACAACGCCAGTCAGGTTTTTTGATGGCTGGTTTGAAGCGTCTTGATGGCGGTTCAGAGCTTGCGGAAGCCGCCGACGAGTTCCTCCATATCCCTCGGGATCGGCGCCTCGAACCTCATCGTCAGATGGGTTGTCGGGTGTCGGAATTCAAGGAGCCAGGCGTGCAAGGCCTGCCGGGAAAACGCATTGACCGCGCTTTTCAGCGGTTCCGGCAGCCGGTTAGCCTTGGTGCGAAAGGCCTGGCCGTAATCCGGATCGCCGATCACGGGATGACCGATATGCGCCATATGGACCCTGATCTGATGGGTGCGGCCGGTTTCCAGCCGGCATTCGATCAGGCTTGCGGTGGCGAAGGCCTTCTGCCCTTCGCCGAAACGTTCGACCACGCTGAAATGGGTGACGGCGTGGCGGGCGTCGTCGCGGTCTTCGGGAACGACGGCGCGGCGGACGCGATCGGCGGCGCGGCCGAGCGCAGCGTCGACAGTGCCGGTCGGCCGCTGCGGGATGCCCCAGACCAGCGCCAGATAGGCGCGCTCGAGATCGCCGGTCAGGCCGTGGTCGGCAAAAGCCTCCGACAGCGCCTTGTGGGCGCGGTCGGTCTTGGCCACCACCATGACGCCGCTGGTCTCCTTGTCCAGCCGGTGCACGATGCCCGGCCGCCTGACGCCGCCGATGCCGGAGAGGCTGTCGCCACAGTGGTGGATCAGTGCGTTGACCAGCGTGCCCGTCCAGTTGCCGGCGCCGGGATGGACGACCAGTCCGGCCGGCTTGTTGATCACGATCAGCTCGTCGTCCTCATAGAGGATGTCGAGCGGAATTTCCTCGCCCCGAGGCTCGGCCGGCTCCGGCGCGGGCATCACCACCGAGACGCATTCGCCGGCCGCCATCTTGCGCTTGGCTTCCTCGACCGGCTTGCTGCCGATCGAGACCGCGCCCTGCTTGATCAGCGCCTGCACGCGGCTGCGTGAGATCGCCGGGCCGAGCTGGGCGGTGAGCCATTGGTCGAGGCGCTGGCCAGCGGCATCGGCGCCGGCTTCCAGCTCCACCGCTCCATTCAACTCATCGCCTGGCAATTCATCCTGTATCAAAATCGGGGCCCTATCAAAATTGCGGTGTCTTCGTTATGAGCGCTCATCGAAACCCATTGCGGATTGTTAGCCATGGCCCGGCCGGTCGCCGATGAAGATGAGGAAAAGCCGCTCGACCCAGCGGCCGAAAAGGTGCGCAGGAAGCTTATCCGCTTCATGATCGTCAATCTCGGCCTTCTGTTCCTCGCCCTTATGGTGGTGATCGGCGTCCTTGTCTACAAAGCCCGCAATGCGCCCGGCGCGAAGCCGGTACCGGTCTCCGATGTCCAAGTCCCGGCCGGGGCGCCGCTTGCCGGCGACATCGTGCTGCCGGTGGGCGCCAAGGTGGTCAGCCAGGCGCTGTCCGGCAACCGACTGTCGATCGACGCCGAGCTTGCCGACGGCAGCCGCGCCATCTTCGTTTACGACATTGCCGAGCGCCGCATGGTCGGCCAGTTTGCCATCCGCAACAAATGAGCGGTTCTGCCGAAAAGCGCAGCATTGCGACAGTAGCGCTCGTCGTCAGCAATTATGACGAGGCGATTGCCTGGTATGTCGAGCGGCTTGGCTTCGTGCTGACCGACGATGTCGATCTCGGCGGCGGCAAGCGCTGGGTGACGGTCACGCCACCAAACGGGCAGGGCGCGCGGCTGCTGTTGGCTCAAGCTTCGGGCGGGAGGCAGGCGAGCCGCATCGGCGACCAGACGGGCGGCCGGGTGTTTCTCTTCCTCGAGACCGACGACTTCGCCCGCGACCATCGGGCGATGCTTGGCAGGGGCGTGGAATTCCGCGAGGCGCCGCGGCAAGAGGCCTATGGCACGGTGGCAGTGTTTGCCGATCTCTACGGCAATCTGTGGGACCTGATCGAGCCGAAACGTCAGGCTTGACCAGGGCCGTCCAGCAAAGTCTGCGAACAGCCCGAAACCCCAGTTGCTTTTTCCCAGCCGTCATCTTATATCGCCGGTTCTTGAGCGCGCCCATCGTCTAGCGGTCAGGACACCGCCCTCTCACGGCGGTAACAGGGGTTCGATTCCCCTTGGGCGTACCAAGCTTTCCTCAGATTTGGCGCCAGGTCATTTACCAACCGGGGAAGCGGTTCGCATCCGGTTGAGGTCTTTCTTCATAGGACGCCCTCTCCAACAGCCGCGATAGGTGTTGGAGGTGCATCGATTGGGCATCTTCAAGCAACTGCAGAAAGTTGGAGGCCTTGCCTCGCGGCAACCGACGGCGCTTCAGTGCAGCGATGCGCGCTCGCTGGCGCTTGATGTGACGCTCGGCTTGTAGGACGTGCCGTTCCGCCATTTGGATGTCGTCGGCCAGTGCCATAACCGTAAACGGCGGGGCGGGCAGGGGGTTCCGCTGCCTGTGCCGGCCATCGAGCATGGCGCAACAAAGCCTTGCGCATTCTCCTTGCGACCGCCGATGGGTTGCCGGTGCGATGCCTTGGAAGTGTCGCCGCTTCTGGCGCAGCGCCTCGGATTGAATTAGCATCCGTTAATCAAAGTCCGGCCGCGATCCAGCAGGATGCGGAATGCGGAACCAGGGGAGCGAAGCCGTGCGGCGGTCGCCTGCCGAGCGCTATTTAACGGCGCCTGGCCATCTCGTCCGGCAGGCAGGCGCAGCGTGGCTGGGAGGAGCCAAATGCAAAAACTGCAGTCGCAGGGCGTTCATCACATCACGCTGGTCGGCGCCGATCGCCAAACCTCGATCGATTTCTGGGAGGGCGTGCTGGGCATGCCCTTCATCTTCGAGCAGCCCAATCTCGACAAGGCGAGCGAAAGCCATCTCTATTTCGACCCCGGCGACGGCCGGCTGATCACGGTCTTCACTGACGAGAGCCGGACCCCGGTCAAGCGGCGGACGCCGACCGATATCGGCTGCGTCCACCACATCGCCTTCTCGGTGTCGCGGGTGACCTTCCTGCAGGCAGTCGCGCGGCTCGACGAACGCGGCATCAAGCACAGCGGCGTCAAGGATCGCGGCTTCATGGATTCGATCTATTTCGAGGATCCGCTGGGGCTCTTGATCGAGCTTGCCTCCTACCGCTTCGAGCCGCCGGCCGGTTTCAGCCATGCCGACGTGCTGATGGCGGCGCACAAGATCCGCGTGGCCCGCGGCGACTACGCAATCGCCGAAGTCCACCTTGCAGACGCCATCCAGGTGCTGGTCGAGCGGTCGCGCCAAACATTGTCCGAGAACCGGGCGGCGAAGAATCCGTACTGAACAGGTCAGAGGGAGGACCAAGATGGCAAAGGCAGCCACAAAGGGAACGAAGAAGGCCTCGGCCAAGCCGGCCGGGAAGAAAGCTACCAAACCAGCGGCGAAAGCCGCAGCAAAGGCAACAACTGCAGCCAAGGTCTCGGCCAAGGCAGGCAAGCCGGCGCCTAAGACGACGGCAAAGGCCGCGCCTAAAACGACGGCAAAGGCCGCGTCCAAGGCCAAAGCGAAGTCGGCTAAGAAGCCTGCAGTCAAGCTCAGCATGCTGCGGCCGAGCGTCAACAACATGACGGTCCGTGTTTTCGCGCGAGCGGCCGGTCTCGATCATGCGGAGACCGACGCCTGGGGCCTCACGCGCACGCCGGAATTCCTGGCGCGCAATCCGGCGCATCTGACGCCGATGATCGAGGACAAGGGACTGCCGCGCGGCGTGCTTTGGGAAAGCTGCGCCATCATGCAGTATCTCGCCAACAAGCACGGGCTGGAGAAATTCTATCCGAAAGCGCCGGCCAAGCGGGCGATGGTCGACAGCGCCATGTTCTATCTGATCGGCACGCTCTATCCCTATGTGGCTAGAGCCACCTATCCGGCGCTCGGCTTTCCGCAATATGCCGGCGAGGTCGGCCACAGCGACGCCCAGCCCGACAAGAAATCGGAGGCGCAGAAGGCGGCCGCCGCCGCGATCGCCGAACCGCTGGAGGTCTTCCACAGCTTCTTCCGGGACGGCAAGCCGTTCATCGGCGGCAACAACCCGTCGATCGCCGACATCCGCCTTGCGGCGACGCTCGAGTTCCTGGCCGTCATCGACTACGCACTGCCCGGTTGGGCGCAGGACTACATGGCCGCGATCGAGAAGAAGCTCGGCAAGGCCTATGCGGAACCCGCGAGCGACGTGCGCGCCTACATCGCCCACGTGAAAGCGCAGGCCGGGGCATAGGATGACTGCGACGTTAGGGATTTGTTAACCAAAGCCCTGTCTAGTGTCTCAATCCTCGCTGCGACCACGGATGTACTGGCGCGATGGCGAGGCGAAGGAAAGGTCGGCCAGCGCCGGCCTTTTGCTTTTGTGGCGGCGGCCGTGCAGCCGCCGGCCTTTTGCTTTGTGGCGGCGGCCGTGCAGGCATCACGGCAACCTGATTTTGCAGATTTTACCGGTGTCAGTCCGGCTGAAATCCTATTGTCATCCTGCACGTTGATCGTACCATGCGAGCGGCGAAAGCGAGGAGGACCAGCGATGAGAGGCATGGCAAGATATTCGGCGATCGTCGGCGCGCTGCTGGCGCTGCCCTTTCCGGCGAATGCCGCGTCGCTCAACACCATGAATGAGGTCGGCATTGCCCTGCAGGCCTGCTGGACCCCGCCCGCCAATTCCGAAAATTCCTCGGTCACCTTGAGCTTCAGCTTCAAGCGCGACGGCACGCTGATCGGCCCGCCCAAGGCGACGGCCATCAAGGTCAGCGGCGACGACAAGGCGCGTCAGGCCTATGTCGATGCGGCGACCGCCGCCTTGCGCAACTGCCTGCCGCTCAGCTTTTCGCCGGCGCTTGCGCAAGGCATTCCGGGAAAGGTCTTCACGCTTCAGTTCAATTCGCCAAAAGGTACCGCCAAAGCAGTTCAGCAATAGAATCGCCGAACTGCTCAAATTCACCTTTGCGCGATTTCCAAGGGTTGCCTTAGCCGAAACGCATTACGTTGAACTGCGTCCGCGCCGGGCATTTGCGTGCTTTTTCAATTCCGGCATCTCGAAGACGTAGTCATTCCAGGCCGATTCCGGAATCTGTCCTGCCAGATAGCATTCCAGCAGCAGATTTTGCTCAGGAGTCAGCGCCCGCTCGTGATCCAGCCCGAGCGAATGGATCAGGTTCCTGGTCAGGCCAGAGACGGTGAAATGAACGGTCATCCTCAGTCTCCCTTGCGTTGCGCCGATAACGTCAAATGCCGGCCGAGGGTTTCATCAGCAGTTCGTGATCGGGGGCATCACGATGGCCACCGACCGATGGGAGCGCCAGCTACAAATGTCGACTTCAATTTCGCAAGCTTTGGCCAACAAGGGGTTGGCTGAAGCGGAGAACCCGATCGAAACGCGAGATTAGTCGCACACGACGCGATAGCGCCTGCCGGGTTCGCTGACATTGCGGCAGGCCAGCGCTTTCTCCGGGCGGGAAGCCGCCTCCGGCGGTTGGACATGCGCCTGCGGCGTTGCCGGCGCTGGCTTGCGGTATCTGCGCGGCACCGGTTTTGCCGGCTCGGGCGGCGCGGGAAAGACGCCGGCGGCCACCGGCGGCGCGCTCACCTGAGCCTGCTGCGGAGGCCTGTCCCAGACCCGCCTCACGTCGAGCTGCCGCGGAATGATCACCGTGCCGTCGTCGCTACGCGCGCAACCGCCGGCGGCAAGCAGCGCCGGGCAGAGAACGAAAGGCAGAATTCGACCGAACATCAGCAATACCCCCGCCGGTTTTATAGCCCGGCAGCGGTGGGTTCGCCAACGGACGGATTACCGCAGCAGGCATGGGACCAGCGTCTGACCATAGCGCGTCGCACTGAACGTTCTCAGGCGACGCGCTTTAACCGCTGCGCAGTTCTGGACGACACGCGTTCAACGGCAGCGGGTGTATCCGGTTCCGAATCGTTAAGGTTAGCGGATCGTTAATGCTTGTCGGGCACATTCCGCCGACGAACTTGCGAGGTTCGGCCTGGGGGTAGGAATGGCTGATACGGACGTGACGGCCGGTGCGGGCGACCCGCGAGATTTCGAAAGCACTGTTGAGCGCGGCGAGGCAGCGGTCGCCGGCGCCCAGGATCAGCATGCAGCCGCGACTTCTGAAGCGCTCGCCAACCTTCGCCTGATGGTCGATTCGATGCCGATCGGCGTCATCGTCCTCGACGCCGATCTTCGGGTGGAGATTATCAACCGCGCCTTCTACGATTTCTGGAAGATCGATCCGCGCCGCGCCGCGGCCGGTTGCGGCTTCCGCGAGCTGATGGAGGCGAGCCGCGACGCCGACCCTTATGGCGCCGACGAGGCGGTCTGGCAGCGCCATATCGCTCAGCGCGAGGCGGAGATCCAGGCAGGCGTCACCGGCCCCAGGCAGCTGCCGCGCAATGACGGCCGCACGCTGATCGCCTCGCTGGCCCCGCTTGCCGGGGGCAAGCGGCTGATCTCCTATGTCGACATCACCGACATGAAGCACCGCGAGACGGAGGCCGAGGACGCGCGCAAGAACCTCGCCACCGTGCTGGAGTCGCTGCCGGCCGGCGTCATCATTTACGATCGCGACGACAAATTCGTCTTCGCCAACCGCAAGCTGCAGGACACGCTGCCGGCGCTGAAGCCGGCCTGGCAGCCAGGCCGTATGTTTCGCGAGGCATTGGCGCTGGGCCATTCCGTGGGCTATTTCCGGTTGAGCGGCGACGCGGAAATCGACAGCCTGTACGGCGCCGACACCGAGCGCTGGCTCGACGCCATGCTCAGGCGCTACCGTCTGCCCAGTTCTTCATATGAGCGACTCAACCCGGATGGGCGCTGGTATCAAGTCTACGACATGCGCACCGACGACGGCACGTTCATCGGCGTGCGCGTCGACATTTCCGACATCAAGGCGCGCGAGAAGGCGCTGCGCGACTCGATGCGCCAGATCGACCTCTACCGGCATGTCATGGACGAATTGCCGGTTGCGGCCTTCATCAAGGCCGAGGACCTCACGATCGAATTCGTCAACAAGGCCTGGTGCGCGCTGACCGGCATCGCCAAGGAAGACGTCATCGGCAAGACGGACCGCCAGCTTTTCGGCGTCGAGGACGCCGAAAGCTACAGCCAGGACGACACCGAGGTCGTCGCGACCGGCAAGGGGCGCGAAATCGAGGAACCCGTCACCCATCGCGACGGCACGGTGCGGCAGCTGATGACGCGCAAGAGCCGCCTGGTCGCGACCGACGGATCGGTGCATCTGGTCGGATCCAGCACCGACATCACCGACGTCAAGGCGCGCGAACGGGCGCTCAAGGAAAGCATGCGCGAGAACGAGGTCTTCCGCAGCCTGATCGACAACGTGCCGGTGTCGATCTACGCCAAGCGGTCCGACCTGAGGCAATTCTACGTCAACAAGGGCTGGTGCGACCTCACCGGCTTCAGCAAGGAAGAGGCTATCGGCAAGACCGATGTCGAAATATTCGGCGCCGACGGCGAAGCCTTCGTGGCGGGCGATCTCGCGGTGCTGCGCACCGGCGAGACGCAGGAGATCGAGGAGAAGGTGACGCTGCCGGACGGCAGCGTGCGCCACCAGTTCGCGCGCAAGGGCGCGATGATCGCCTCCGACGGCTCGCTCTATCTGATCGGTTCGACCACGGACATTACTGAACTGAAGCAGCGCGAGGCCGAGCTCCGCGAGGCGCGCCAGCGCGCCGTGCTCGCCGACCGCGCCAAGTCGGAGTTCCTCGCCAATATGAGCCACGAGATCCGCACGCCGATGAACGGCGTGCTCGGCATGGCCGAGCTGCTCGCCAAGTCGGACCTCGACCCGAAGCAAAAGACGTTCACCGACATCATCGTCAAATCGGGCAACGCGCTGCTCACCATCATCAACGACATCCTCGACTTCTCCAAGATCGACGCCGGCCAGCTGGTGCTCGACCCGGCGCCCTTCAACCTCGCCGAGGCGATCGAGGATGTAGCGACGCTGGTTTCGACGCGCGCCAAGGAGAAGGACCTCGAGCTCATCGTGCGCGTGCAGCCGGGACTCGACGGGCAGTTTGTCGGCGATGTCGGCCGCCTCCGGCAGATCGTCACCAACCTGCTCGGCAACGCGGTGAAATTCACCGACGAGGGCCACGTGCTGGTCGACGTCATCGGCGAGCGCGTTCCGGCCGGCACCAGGCTCACCATCTCGATCACCGACACCGGCATCGGCATTCCCGAGGACAAGCTGAAGCTGGTGTTCGAGAAATTCAGCCAGGTCGACACGTCCTCGACAAGACGGCACGAAGGCACCGGGCTCGGCCTTGCCATCACCTCGCGGCTGGTCGAGCTGATGGGCGGCGAGATCGGCGTCGACAGCGCCGAGGGCAAGGGCTCGACCTTCTGGTTCACCGTCACGCTGCCGCGGGCCGAGCAGGCCGGCCAGCGCATCATGCCGGTCGACGTGACCGGCGCTCGCGTGCTGATCGTCGACGACAATGCCGTCAACCGCTCGATCCTCAGCGAGCAGATGGCGTCGTGGACCTTCGATTCCTGCGCGGCCGAAAGCGGCGCCGAGGGGCTGAAGGTGCTGATCGCAGCCGCCGCCTACGGCGTGCCGGTCGACTGCGTCGTGCTCGACTACCAGATGCCGGGCATGACCGGCGCCGAAATGGCGCGCATCGTGCGCAACACCGACGGCCTCGCGCACACGCCGATCATCATGCTGACCTCGGTCGACCAGTCGCTCGCCAGCGCCGCCTATCGCGATCTCGGCATCGATGCGCAACTGATCAAGCCGGCGCGCTCCTCCATCCTGCTGGAAACGCTGGTGGCCACCATCCAGCGCCACCGCCACAGCGCGGCGGCCGTTCATCCGCTCCTGGCCGGGCGCGACGGGGCGGGGCATGGCGCACCGCAGCAGGCGCCGGCGCTACAGGCAACGGCGTCGGAGCGCGTCCTGCTGCAGCCGCCGCCGGTTCGTGCCCGGCCGCGCCCGGCCGGCGCGGAGCCCGGGCTCGACATCCTCGTCGCCGAGGACAATGAGGTGAACCAGCTCGTGTTCACGCAGATCCTCGGCGAGACCGGCTATCATTTCGAGATCGTCGCCAACGGCCGCAAGGCGCTCGACGCCTTCGGCAAGCTCAATCCGCGCATGATCCTGATGGATGTGTCGATGCCAGAGATGAACGGCCTGGAGGCGACGGCCGCCATCCGCCGGCTCGAAGCGGAGACCGGTGCGCATGTGCCGATCGTCGGCGTGACCGCGCACGCGCTGAAAGGCGACCGCGAACGCTGCCTGGAAGCCGGCATGGACGACTACCTGCCCAAGCCGATCAGCCCGAAGGCGCTGCTCGAGAAGCTCGAAAGATGGCTCGGTTCGGACGCAAACGTCAAACGCAGCGCCGGCTAAGAGCATCTCCCCTCCGCCAGCCCGCTGGCGATCGTCTTCCATGGCGCTTCGGCAGGTCTGACGCAGGCGTATGGTGTGATCGCACCATACCAAAGCGAAGGCCAAGCCAGGACAATAGCCACTGTCGATTCCGCCCCTCGGTTACGGGCGGGAGCAGCGACCGCCGGCAAGGAACAGCGTCGACTCTACCCCAACGGACCTGTTTTCGGCGATGGCTAGGCCATGATCCGCTCTGGCAGCAACGCGCTCTCGTCCGGATTTTATTTCCCGGCGGCTGAGATTTAGGCCGCCGGGATAATCTTTGATTTAAAGTCAGACAAGTTACTGATTCCCGCGGCAAACTCCGGCTGCTCCGAAAAGGCGGCCGCAGGCCCCTCCAGACATCCCCGTCCAGACGTTACCGGGCTGACACGAAACTGTCATGCAACTGTAATAATCCACGGCTATTGCGCTCACTAGGCGCCGGCAGAAGGCGGTGCCAAGAGACCATATTCCGAACAGGAGCAGGCCACATGAGACATTTCATCCGCTCGGCGGCCGTTGCGATTGCAATGGCTACGGCGTCCACGCTCACCCTGTCCGCCGCTTGGGCTGCGGACATCTCCGGTGCGGGCGCCACCTTCCCCTATCCGATCTACGCAAAGTGGGCCGACGCCTACAAGAAGGAGACCGGCATCGGTCTCAACTACCAGTCGATCGGCTCCGGCGGCGGCATCAAGCAGATCAAGGCCAAGACCGTGACCTTCGGCGCTTCCGACGCGCCGCTCACAGGCGACGATCTCAAGTCGAGCGGCCTCGCGCAGTTCCCGATGGTGATGGGTGGCATCGTTCCGGTCGTCAATCTCGAAGGCATCAAGCCGGGCGAGCTGGTGCTTGACGGCCCGACGCTGGCCGACATCTTCCTAGGCAAGATCACCAACTGGAACGACAAGGCGATCAAGAAGCTCAACCCCAAGATCAAGCTGCCCGACCAGGCGATCGCGGTCGTCCATCGCTCGGACGGCTCCGGCACCACGTTCAACTTCAGCTACTATCTGGCCGACGTCAACGCTGACTGGAAGTCGAAGGTCGGCGTCGACAAGGCGCTCGAGTGGCCGGTGGGCATCGGCGCCAAGGGCAACGAAGGCGTCGCCAACAACGTCTCGCAGACCGGCGGCGCGATCGGCTATGTCGAATACGCCTATGCCAAGCAGAACAAGCTCACCTATGCCGACATGGTGAACAAGGACGGCAAGAAGGTCGAGCCGACCGCCAAGGCATTCTCGGCTGCCGCGGCCAACGCCGACTGGAGCTCGCAGCCGGGCTACGGCGTCATCCTGGCCAACCAGGCAGGTGCTGCATCCTGGCCGATGACCTCCGCCACCTGGATCCTCGTCTATCAGAAGCCCGACGATGCAGCCGCCACGGCCGAAGCGCTCAAGTTCTTCGCCTGGTCCTATGCCAAGGGCGACAAGATGGCTGCTGAACTCGACTACGTTCCGATGCCCGACAAGGTCGTGAAGAGCGTCGAGGAAATGTGGGGCAAGGACATCGTCGACAAGGACGGCAAGCCGATCTACTCCGGCATGTAATCCTTCCGGAATGAGGAGGGCGCCGCAGGGCGCCCTCCTGTCTCTCTTTCGAAATGCGAGGGGGCTAGATGAGTGCCGTTTCCGAAGCCGTGACTTCGTCCGCCATGCGGACCAGGGAAGCGACGGTGCGCCGCTTCGCCTTCACCGACATGGTCTTCCGGGCGGCCACGCGCGCTTCCGCCATCCTCGTGCTGGTTCTCCTGGGCGGCGTCGCCATCTCGCTGGTCGCCGGCTCGTGGGAGGCGCTGTCGAAGTTCGGCTTCTCGTTCCTGACGAGCGAGGCCTGGAACCCGGTCACGGAGAATTTCGGCGCGCTGGCGCCCATCTACGGCACCGTCGTCACCTCGGCTATCGCCATCATCATTGCCGTGCCGATCGGCATCGGCATCGCCGTTTTCCTGACCGAGCTCTGCCCGCGCCCGCTGAGGCGCCCGATCGGCATTGCGGTCGAGCTGCTCGCCGGCATTCCCTCGATCATCTACGGCATCTGGGGCCTGTTCGTCTTCGCGCCGTTCCTGCAGACGACGATCCAGCCCTTCATCATCAACATCTTCCACGGCATACCGGGCCTCTCCAGCCTGTTTGCCGGTCCGCCCTACGGCATCGGCCTGCTGACCTCGTCGCTGATCCTTGCCATCATGGTGCTGCCCTTCATCACCTCGATCACCAAGGACGTGTTCGACACGGTGCCGGCGGTGCTGAAGGAATCGGCCTACGGCATCGGCTGCACGACCTGGGAGGTGACCCGGCGCGTGGTCATCCCCTATACCCGCGTCGGCATCATGGGCGGCGTCATGCTCGGCCTCGGCCGCGCGCTCGGCGAGACGATGGCGGTCACCTTCGTCATCGGCAACGCGCATCGCATCAGCGCCTCGCTGTTTGCCCCGGGCACGACGATCTCGGCGACCATCGCCAACGAATTCACCGAGGCCGACGGCTCGATCTACACTTCCTCGCTGGTGGCGCTCGGCCTGATCCTGTTCATCATCACCTTCATCATCCTCGCGCTCGCACGCTACATGCTGTTGCGCATCGATAGCCGCACGGGAGCCTGACCGATGTCGACCGCCGCATCGCTCCACCAAAGCCGCAAGCGCAAGAATGCCGTGATGATGGCGCTGTGCGTCATCGCGGCGGGCATCGGTCTTGCGTGGCTGGCGCTGATCCTTGGCGCATTGATCTACAAGGGCCTCTCCGGCGTCTCCTTGTCGGTCTTCACCGAAATGACACCGCCGCCCGGCGACGCCGGTGGCCTGCTCAACGCCATCTACGGCAGCATCATCATGACTATCATCGGCATCCTCGTCGGCACGCCGATCGGCGTGCTCGCCGGAACCTACATGGCCGAATACGGGCGCTTCTCGCGCCTCACCACTGTGGTGCGCTTCATCAACGACATCCTGTTGTCGGCGCCCTCGATCATCGTTGGCCTGTTCGTCTATGAGCTTTTGGTGCGGCCGATGGGCCATTTCTCGGCGATCGCCGGCGCGGTGGCGCTCTCCATCCTGGTGATCCCCGTCGTGGTGCGCACCACCGAGGACATGCTCAACCTCGTGCCCAACGCGCTGCGCGAAGCCGGCACCGCCATCGGCGCGCCGCGCTGGGTGGTGATCCGCTCGGTCGCCTATCGCGCGGCACTTTCCGGCATCGTCACCGGCATCTTGCTGGCGATCGCCCGCATTTCCGGCGAGACGGCGCCGCTGCTCTTCACCGCGCTCAACAACCAGTTCTGGTCGAGCAATCTCAACGCGCCGATGGCCAGCCTGCCGGTGACCATCTTCCAGTTCGCCCTAAGCCCCTACGAGGAATGGCAGCAACTGGCCTGGACGGGCGCACTCATAATCACCCTGACGGTTCTCGGGCTGAGCATCTTCGCCCGCAGCCTCACCGGACGCAGAGAGGACAGATGAAACCGATGTTGTCCACCGATCTGAACGTAGCCGACACCGCCGTGGAGAAGGCCAAGATCGAAGTCAAGAACCTCAACTTCTACTATGGCCAGTCGAAGGCGCTGAAGGACATCAACCTGTCATTGCCCGAACGCAGCGTCACTGCCTTCATCGGGCCGTCGGGCTGCGGGAAGTCGACACTGCTGCGCGTGCTGAACCGCATCTACGAGCTCTATCCGAAGCAAAGCGCAGAGGGCCAGGTGCTGCTTGACGGCAAGAACATCCTCGACCGGTCGCAGGACCTCAACCTGCTCAGGAGCAAGATCGGCATGGTGTTCCAGAAGCCGACGCCGTTCCCGATGTCGATCTACGAGAACATCGCCTTCGGCGTCAGGCTGTATGAGAAGATCAGCAAGGCGGAGATGGACAACCGCGTCGAGTCGGCGCTGAAGCGCGCCGCGCTCTGGAACGAGGTCAAGGACAAGCTCAACGCCAGCGGCCAGAGCCTCTCCGGCGGCCAGCAGCAGCGGCTTTGCATCGCCCGCACCGTGGCGGTGAAGCCGGAAGTCATTCTGCTCGACGAGCCGGCTTCGGCGCTCGATCCGCTGTCGACCGCCAAGATCGAGGAGCTGATCGATGAGCTGCAGGCCGACTACACGATCGTGATCGTCACCCACAACATGCAGCAGGCGGCGCGCGTGTCGCGGCAGACGGCGTTCATGTATCTCGGCGAGCTGGTCGAGTTCGACCGCACCGAGAAGATCTTCACCTCGCCTCGCGAGAAGCGCACGCAGGACTATATCACCGGCCGCTTCGGCTGAGTTCATACGAGGACATTCATCATGGCCGAACATACCGTCGCTTCCTTCGACGAGGATTTGAGGCAGATCAGCCGGCTCATCCGCGACATGGGCGATCTTGCCGGCTCCATGGTCGGCGCGTCGACCAAGGCTCTGCTCAATTCCGACAACGCGCTGGCGCAGCGCGTGGTCTCCGACGATGCCATCATGGACGCCAGGCAGCGCGAGCTCGACGACCGCGCCATCACGCTGATCGCCAAGCGCCAGCCGATGGCCGACGACCTGCGCAACGTGGTCGGCGCGATCCGCATGGCCGGCGACCTCGAACGCATCGGCGATCTCGCCAAAAACATTGCCAAGCGCGTCGGCTCCGTCGGCGTCAGCACCGCGCCGCGCGACCTTTCGCACTCCATCGATTCGATGGCGCAGCTGGTGCTGATCCAGGTCCAGGGCGTGATCGAGGAGTACACGGCGGGCGACGCCACGGCGCTCGCCAAGCTCAGGAACGACGACGAGCGCGTCGACGTGAAATACACCTCCGTCTTCCGCGAGCTCCTGACCTACATGATGGAGGATCCGCGCAACATCACGGCTTGCACGCATCTCCTGTTCTGCGCCAAGAATCTGGAACGCATCGG
Organism: Mesorhizobium album; assembly: GCF_033977205.1. Classification (NCBI taxonomy): domain Bacteria; kingdom Pseudomonadati; phylum Pseudomonadota; class Alphaproteobacteria; order Hyphomicrobiales; family Phyllobacteriaceae; genus Mesorhizobium; species Mesorhizobium album. The sequence goes on from NZ_JAVIIW010000012.1 coordinate 136,503, forward strand.
CGATCATGTCACCAATATCGCCGAGAACGCCTATTACGTGCTGACCGGCACCCAATTGCCCGCGAATCGTCCGAAGCAGGACGAGACGGCGATGCCGGCGCCGGCGGCCTGACAACGAAGGTGACTGCCAAATGATCGCGCCACGCATCATGGTGGTGGAGGACGAGGAGCCGCTGGGGGTGCTGCTCCGCTACAACCTCGAATCCGAGGGCTATCAGGTCGAGGTGGTGACCCGTGGCGACGAAGCCGAGATCCGCCTGCAGGAGAACGTGCCCGACCTGTTGGTGCTCGACTGGATGGTGCCGGCGGTTTCCGGCATCGAGCTTTGCCGTCGCCTCAGGATGCGGCCCGAGACCGAGCGGCTGCCGATCATCATGCTGACGGCGCGCGGCGAGGAAAGCGACCGGGTGCGCGGCCTCTCGACGGGTGCCGACGACTATCTGGTCAAGCCGTTCTCGACGCCGGAATTCATGGCCAGGGTCAAGGCGCTGCTGCGCCGCGCCAAGCCGGAGGTGCTGTCCAGCGTGCTCAAGGTCGGCGACATCGTGCTCGACCGTGAATCGCACCGCGTCTACCGCAAGAAGAGCGAGATCAGGCTCGGCCCGACCGAGTTCCGGCTGCTCGAATTCATGATGCGGCATCCCGGCCGGGTGTTCTCACGCAGCCAGCTGCTCGACAATGTCTGGGGCGAGACGATCTATATCGACGAACGCACGGTGGACGTGCATGTCGGGCGTCTGCGCAAGGCGGTCAACAACGGCCGCATGCCCGATGTCATCCGCACCATTCGCGGGGCGGGCTACGCGATCAGGGAAGACTGATCAGGCGACGTTCTTCCCGGTTGCACCGGTCCTCGCATGGACGCCCGGCGCGAAGATCTCCTGGTCGACGAAGGTGAGCGCGCGCATGGCGCAGCCTTCGCGGATGAGCGGCAATTCGTTCGGCTCGGTGTCGAAGGAGATCGACTTCGAATGCTGGCCGCCTGCGGTCTGGGCGATGGCCTCGCGCAGCGCCGGCTCTATCAGGTCGAACGCCGCGGCGCTGACGCCGACCATGGCGACCGGTGCCGGGTCGATCAGCGCGAACAGGTTGCCAAGGCCGAAGCCGAGCGCCTCGCCGGCCTTGCGGTAGGCTTCGCGCTCCGGTCCGGCGCTCTCGCGCGCCTTGGCGGCAAGAGCCCGCATGTCGGCATCGCTGACGTCGACCGGCTCGGAGTTCTCGCTCATCCCTTTGGCATTGCGCCAGATGGCGTAGTTGCCGGCATAGGCCTCGACGCAGCCGCGGCGTCCGCAGCGGCAGAGCGCGCCGCCCGGACGGTGGATCATGTGCCCGAACTCGCCTCCGGAAGAATGCGTGCCGGTGAAGAGCTCGCCCTTCAGCACCAGACCCATACCGATGCCGTGCGAGAGCAGGATGGCGATGAAATTGTCGCGATAGCGGTCGGGATCGCGCCATTGCAGCGCCACCGCCATCATGTTGCAGTCGTTCTCCATGGTGGCCGGAATACCGAATTCCTTTTCCAGAATGTCGGCGAAGGGAATATCGGTCAGCGGCGTGATCGGCGACCACAGCATGGCGCGGGCATGAGAATCGGTGATGCCCTGGATGCCCATGGCGATGCGGGCGACGCTGCCGACATCGAGGTCGGGGTCCTCCAGCCGGCGCCGGACGATTGCTGTGCATTCGCCAATCAGCTCGTCGCGCGGCATGGTCAGCGTATCGAGGCGCCGCTGTTCCTCGGCGATAACCTGGCCGGCATAGTCGATGACGGCGACGGAGAGGAAATTGAGCGACAGCACCACCGTCACCACCGCCGCCGCCTCGGGATTGAGGGCGAGGCCAACCTGCGGCCGGCCGCGCTTCAGCGAGGCGGTCTCGCTCGGCTTGCTCTCGGTCAGGATGCCTTCCTGGATCAGGTCCGAGGAGATCGCCGAAATGGTCGAGTGGCTGAGCCCGGTGGTCGCGGCGATCTCCGTCCGCGACGGCTGGCCGGCCCGGCGCACGGCCGAGAGCACCATGGCGCGGTTGCGCCGGCGCAGGTCGTCGTGGCGGATCCCGACCGACATTTTCTTCCTCCCGGTCAGCGCGGCCTCTTGATATTGCATGGGCCGTCGGCGACGCGCCAGATCGGTCCCGTCCTCGATATGACGCCGGACCGCGCTGGATTTTGCCTGGTTCAATTCCGTGCCGAAAATCGCTGCGCGCTTCCTTCCCGGAATTCCGGGATAGTGGCAGAAGCCGGTGGGGCTGTCATTATTTATTGCGGATCTCGAAAAAAAGTTCGCGGTACCTCAAAAACCATCAAAATCGCAGTTGACAGCGCTTCGGCGTTGGACCAGTATTTTTTCGAGGCTCGAAAAAAAGCCTCTATGCCGGCCTTCGGGCCAGTCTGGGTCGCGCCGCAAGTGGCGCAGGGAGGAAATCATGAAGAGATTCGCAGCCGCCATTCTGGCGGGTGTCGCCATGTCGTTGACGCTGGTGTCGGTCGCAGAGGCGAAAGACAAGGTGATCGGCGTTTCGTGGTCGAATTTCCAGGAAGAGCGCTGGAAGACCGACGAAGCGGCGATGAAGAAAGCCATCGAGGCCGCCGGCGACAAGTACATCTCCGCCGATGCGCAGTCCAATCCGGGCAAGCAGCTGACCGACGTCGAAAGCCTGATCTCGCAGGGCGCCAATGCGCTGATCATCCTGGCGCAGGACGCCTCGGCGATCGGGCCGGCGGTGCAGAAGGCGCTCGACGAAGGCATTCCGGTGGTCGGCTACGACCGCCTGATCGAGAACAAGGACGTGTTCTACCTGACCTTCGACAACAAGGAAGTCGGCCGCATGCAGGCCCGCGAGGTGTTCAAGGCCAAGCCCGAAGGCAACTACGTCTTCATAAAGGGCTCGGGCGCCGATCCGAACGCCGATTTCCTGTTCTCGGGCTCGATGGAAGTGCTGAAGGAGGCCATCGACAGCGGCAAGGTCAAGAATGTCGGCGAGGCCTATACGGACGGCTGGCTGCCCGCCAACGCGCAGAAGAACATGGAGCAGTTCCTGACCGCCAACGACAACAAGGTCGACGCGGTCGTGGCGGCCAATGACGGCACCGCCGGCGGCGTCGTCGCGGCGCTGACGGCACAGGGGCTTGCCGGCACCGTTCCGGTCTCCGGCCAGGACGGCGACCACGCGGCGCTCAACCGCATCGCGCTCGGCACGCAGACCGTGTCGGTGTGGAAGGATGCGCGCGAGCTTGGCAAGAACGCCGCCGAGATCGCCTCGCAGCTCGCCGACGGCAAGAAGATGGCCGACATCGCTGGCGCCAAGGACTTCACGACGCCTGGCGGCAACACCGTCAAGTCGCTGTTCCTGACGCCGGTCGCGATCACCAAGGACAATCTCAACGTGGTCATCGACGCCGGCTGGATCAAGAAGGACGAAGTCTGCGCCGGTGTGGCCGCCGGAAGCGTCGCGGTCTGCAATTAAACCGGCCGGCCAAGGTTCCAACGCAGCGCCGCGGCCCAAAAAGCCGCGGCGTTCTTGAAGGCTTTCGGCTGCACTGAAGCCGGGAAGGGCCATTGGAGCAGTTCACCGTCCGATATGATCGCCGGACTGCTCCAGCCGTTTGTTTTCGACGCAATTCCAGACGCAAAACCGTGACGCACTTTTCCTGGAATTGCTTTAGCATCGTGGTCCGGCGATCCGCGACAGACGGCAAGCCGGTGGGAGGATATCATGACCGATACGACCTCTGATGCCGCCGCCAACCCGGCCGCGGATCGCGCGCGTGCATCCGAACTCAGCGCCGTCGGGCGCTTCCTCAAGGCGACGGAACTCGACACGCGCATGCTCGGCATGGTCGGCGCGCTGCTGATCATCTGGATCGGCCTGCATGTCATCTCGAGTCTGCGGCTCGGCGTCAATCCGCTCGATTTCGACAGCCGCACGTTCCTCACGCCGCGCAATCTTTGGAACCTGTCGGTGCAGACCTCGGCGGTGGCCATCATGGCCTCCGGCATGGTGCTGGTCATCGTCATGCGCAACATCGACCTCTCCGTCGGCTCGGCCGAGGGGCTGATCGGCATGATCATGGGCTTTGCCCAGGTGCATTTCCTGGTGCGGATGGTCGGGCTCGAGCTCGGCAATCCGTGGATCTGGGTGCTGGCGCTGGCCATCGGCCTGGCGCTGGGCCTGCTGATCGGTGCCTTCCAGGGCTTCGTCATCGCCTATCTCGATGTGCCGGCCTTCATCGTTACGCTGGGCGGGCTGCTGGTATGGCGTGGTGCTGCCTGGTGGGTCACCAGCGGCCAGACGGTGGCGCCGCTCGATGCCACCTACCAGCTCATGGGCGGCGGGCCCGCGGGCTCGATCGGTGCGAGATGGAGCTGGGTCGTCGGCGTCGTCGCCTGCCTTGCCGTGGTGTTTGCGCTGTTCAACGGCCGGGTGCAGCGCAAGCGGTTCCGCTTCCCGCTGCGGCCGATCTGGGCCGAGACGTTGCTCGGCGCGGTCGCCTGCGCGGTCATCATGGGCGCGGTGTGGCTGGCCAATTCCTATCCCTGGCCCGTTGGCATCGTGAACCGCTATGCCGCCGCCAACAACATCACTGTCCCCGAAGGCGGCCTGTTCATCGCCCACGGCATCGCCATTCCGGTGCTGATGGCGGTCGCGGTCGGCCTGATCATGACTTTCATCACCAAGCGCACCCGCTTCGGCCGCTATGTCTTTGCCATCGGCGGCAATCCGGAAGCGGCCAACCTTGCCGGCATCAACACGCGCTGGATCACCATGAAGGTGTTCATGATCATGGGCGTGCTGGCGACGATCGCGGCCGCCATCTCGTCGGCACGGCAAAATTCATCGACCAACGCGCTGGGCACACTGGACGAGCTCCTGGTCATCGCCGCGGCGGTGATCGGCGGCACCTCGCTCGCCGGCGGCTCCGGGACCGTGCTCGGCGCCATGCTGGGCGCGCTTCTGATGCAGTCGCTGCAGTCCGGCATGGTGCTGCTCGGCGTCGACTCGCCGCTGCAAAGCATCGTCGTCGGCGCCGTGCTGGTCATCGCCGTCTGGCTCGACACCATCTACCGCAAGCGGGTTTGAGGGAGGGTATTATGGCAGAGAACGCTTCCGCGGGTGCTCCGCTGGTCAACATGCGCAACATCTCGATCGCCTTCGGCGGCATCCGCGCCGTCGATGATGCGTCCATCGATCTCTTCCCCGGCGAAGTGGTGGCGCTGCTCGGCCACAACGGCGCCGGCAAGTCAACGCTCATCAAGATCCTGTCCGGCGCCTACAAGCGCGATGCCGGGCATATCTTCGTCAACGGCGAGGAAGCATCGATCTCCAACCCGCGCGACGCCAAGAAATACGGCATCGAGACGATCTACCAGACCTTGGCGCTGGCCGACAATGTCGACGCCGCCGCCAACCTCTTCCTCGGCCGCGAGCTGATGACCGCCTGGGGCACGCTCGACGACGTCGCCATGGAGGCAGAGGCGCGCAAGGTGATGGGCCGGCTCAATCCGCGCTTCCAGCGCTTCAAGGATCCGGTGATCAAGCTGTCGGGCGGGCAAAGGCAGTCGGTGGCGATCGCCCGCGCGATCCTGTTCAACGCCCGTATACTGATCATGGACGAGCCGACGGCGGCGCTCGGTCCGCAGGAGACGGCCCAGGTCGGCGAACTGGTGCGGCAGCTCAAGGCTGACGGCATCGGCATCTTCCTGATCAGCCACGACATCCACGACGTGTTCGAGCTGGCCGACCGTGTCTGCGTGATGAAGAACGGCCAGGTCGTCGGCACGGCCCGCACCGGCGACGTCACCCAGGACGAGGTGCTCGGCATGATCATATTAGGCAAGTGCCCGCCGGGCGCCATTCCGGGTCCAGGGGCTTTGAAGATGGCAGCTTGAAGTTACAGTTAGCCGGCTAATTATTGCTGATCGACGTGCCGGCCACCCCGACGGCCTGGCGTCGCCTTGTATTCGTCCGGGGACTTGCCCATAAAGGTGATCATCCATCCATGGGCCGCACCCTGCATTGAAAAAGCTCTTTCCGATCGTCGCTTTCATCGCCGTCGCGCTGATCAGCCTGACGATGGCGGGGTTTGCCTATTTCGCGACCCAGGAGGCGGCACGCATAAAGTTCGAGGGGACGGCCGACGATGCGCTCAACCGCATCGAGAGCCGTATCGACCTGCATCTGTCGCTGTTGCGCTCGACACGGGCGCTGTTCGATGCCCGCAACGGCGATATAACGCGCGGCGAGTTCAAAGCCTTCTTCACTGCGCTAGACATCAATGACAATTTCGCTGGCCTGCGCGGCATCGGCTTCCTGCGGCTGGCCAAGACCGGCGACGAGGCCGCTGTCGAGCGCGACATCCTGCACGATCACGGTTCGCCGCATCCGATATACCCTGCCACCACGGAGCAGCAGTGGCGCACGCCCATCGTGCTTTTCGAGCCGCTCGATACAGCCAATCAATCGATCATCGGCTACGACATGTTCAGCGAGCCGGCACGGCGGGCGGCGATCGAGAAGGCGATGGCGGACGACCAGCAGCATGCCAGCGGCCTTGTCCAACTCGGCCAAGGACAAGGGCTGGAGCAGACCTTCCCAGGATTCCTGGTCTTCGTGCGGCTGAACGTGGAAACGGCCCCGGACGTCATCAACGCGAGCCGCTCCTCGACCGCAGGCTTTCTCTACGCCGCCTTCCGCGCGCGCGATCTGTTCCAGGTGGCGCTCAGCAAGGCGCCGCTGCTGCCGGTCAATGTCGAGATCTATGACGGCAAGCCGAATGCCGACAATCTCCTGTTCCGTTCGGAAGCCCCGCCGGCCGAATCCCTGGGGGCGAAGCTTGTGGCGCGCCGGGATATCGTCCTGGCCGGTCGGCCCTGGACCATCCTGTTTCGACCGACGAGCGCCTTTTCGCTGCCGTCCTCGCGCGCCATTCCGGTGATGCTCGGGCTGTTCGGCCTGCTGCTTGCCGGGGCGATCGCCTTGGTGGCGCGCTACCAGGAGCGTGCCTATGAGGCGAAGTCGCTGCTGCACGAGGCGACGGAGAAAAGCCTGCTGGAGAAGGACCTGATCCTGCAGGAGATGAAGCACCGCATCAAGAATTCGATGACAAGGGTGCTGGCGATCGCCCGGCAGACCGCCTCCCACGCCACCGACGTGAAGGAGTTCTCGGCATCGTTCTCGGCGCGGCTGCAAGCGATGGCGGCTTCACAGGACATGCTCACACGCTCGCGCTGGCAGAAGGCCGACCTTGGCGATTTGCTGCGCATCGAGCTCGGGCAGGTGTTCGGCAAGGAGCTTCCTGACGGCATATTGTCGGGGCCGGAGGTGCTGCTCGACGAGACGACGACGCAGGCGCTTGGCCTGACCTTCCACGAGCTTGCCACCAATGCGCTGAAATATGGCGAAGCCGGCGTTGGCGCATTGAAAGTCGGCTGGAAGGTGGAAGGACGCGTCGGCGAACGGACGCTGGTGCTCAACTGGCGCGAGACAGGGCACAAAGAACTGGAGGCGCCGGCAAAGACCGGCTTCGGCACCAAGCTGATCGATCTCAACGTCACGCGCGAATTGCGCGGCACGATCAGCCGCGATTTTCAGGCCGACGGCCTGAAGGTGGAAATAAGGATTCCGCTGACGGCGTGAACAGGCCCTCTCGCCAAGGCGCCGTTCAAGCACAAGAAATGGAGGCCGGCAGGGCCGGCCTCCCATATCGACATTTCCGCTAAAGCGAGATGACTTTATCTTCGAAACGTCATCCCGCTATATCTTATTGTTTGAGCCTGATCCCGAAAGCCGCTGCACACTTTTCGGGATCATGCTCTAGCGCGGGATCAGTTGCAGCGGGCGGTGTAGATCCGGCCGCGATGATCGCGATACTGGCAATAACCGTTGCGCAGGTTGCGGACCAAGAGGCCGGACCCGGCGCCGACAGCCGCGCCGATCAGCGCGCCCTTGCCGCCGCCGACCAAGCCGCCGACACCGGCGCCGATCAGACCGCCGCCCACGACATCCTGCTCGGTCGTGGTGCAGCCGCTGACAGCGACCACGGCAACCATGGCAATGATCATCTTCCGCATAGAATTGCTCCTCACTTTTGTCCTCACTTTCGGCAGTGCCGCCGCCCTTTAGCACGAAAAAATGGGCTTTGCCTGCATGATCTTACTGTTGATGAAGATAGTCTTTTTCGGGGCGCGCGCCGTTGGACACATTTGCTGCCCAAAGTTTCTTGCCGCAGACATGGCGTGCTATACCAAGAGCCGTTGGCGACTGTGCGGGCGCCCTTGAATCGAGCTTGAACCGGGACAGTGCCGAATCAGCTCAACTGCCACGCGGCCGTCAGCGCCAGGGCTGCCAGTAGCGCGATGGCGCCGAGGCGAAGCGATGGATGGATAGGGCGGAGCGGGGGCGGCGTCTCGGCGTCCTGGAAGCCGCTCATCGAGACGCGCGCGGCCTGTTCCAGCCTGTTCATGTCGGCAATCATCATTCAGTCCTCCCAAATCGCGCGGCGGAGCGGCTGAGGCTCTCCGGCGCACAGCTCAGTCGGGACCATAGAATCGAACTTTATGGTGAACAGCCGGTTAAGGACGTTCGCGTGCGAAAAGCTTGCGGCCCCGATGCGTGGTGGTCATTCCGTCTCGAAGTTGCCGCGCGGGATGGTCAGGCGATATTCGAGGCAGTCCCCGTCGATTGTGAGCGCGGCGGAGCCGTTCAGCGACGTCGGCACGACGCGTTCGAGAGCGACGCTGCCGAAGCGCTTCTTGTTGCGCCGGCCGGGGCCGACCCTTTCAGTCCATATCAGCAAAAGGGCGGGCGAAGTCTCGCTGTCGGTTGCCATCCTGGCGCTCACCTCGATATGACCGTCAGGCTGCGACAGGGCGCCGTAACTTACCGAATTCACGGCCAGCTCATGCATTGCCAGCCCGATATGCAGGGCGGCGTTCGGGTTGAGGTAAGGGTTCTCGCCATCGAAGCGCAAGCTGCGGCCCGGGTCGGCGCTGTAGCGACCGACCTGACCGGAAACGAGCTCTCGAAGCGCTGCTCCCCGCCAGTTGGAGGATGTCACCAGATCCTGGGACGAGGCCAGCGACTGAATGCGGCCGCGAAAGCGCGTCAGGAAGTCGCCAAGCGTCTCCGAGTAGCGCCCGGTCTGGGTGGCTATGCTCTGGATGATGGCCAGAAGGTTCCTGGAGCGATGGCTGACCTCGCGCAACAGGGTCTTCAGCGTCTGTTCGCGGCGTTTCTGTTCCGTCGTCTCGACCATGGTGGTGACGACGCCCTGGACCTCACCGGAATCGCTGTGGTCGGCGTCGACCCAGACCTGGAACCAGCGCACGCCGTCACTGGCGGGAATGCCGAGCTCAAGGCGGTCCGCGTTGCCGGTTTCAATCACCTTGCGTTTGGCCGTGCTTAAGCGTTCGGCCTGTGCGGGGGAGAGCAAATCCTTGCCGTCGGCCGTCTCGGATGCCCAGGGGGCGCGCATGTTGCGGGCCCAGACGGTCTTCATTTCACGATCCTGATAGAGGACCGAAATTCCGGCATTGTGAAGCGCGTGTAACAAAGCGCGTCCAAGCTGCATCCCGCTTTCCGCAGGATGCATCGCGATCACCTCGTCGCTGCGCTTGTCCGCATCGCCCTTCCCTGAGGCCTTGGAACGCATCCAACACTTCCCGCGGCTCTATGACAGATTGCTGCTCCAGCCTCGACATGCCGAGGCTGCACGCAGCCTCAAAACGGTCCGCCGGACGACGTCCTTTGGGGGGACACCGCCCGGCGGTGGCTGGAAACCGTTTGAGGGGTGCGGCTTCCAGTGTTCGGCGCTCCCCGCGTCAGGCTCTTCTGAAGAGCCCGGCGATGAGCGAAATCACGAGGAAGGCGAGGAAGATGAAGAACAATATCTGCGCGATACCAGCGGATGTGCCGGCAATGCCGCCGAACCCAAGCGCGCCGGCGATGATCGCAACCACAAGAAAAACGAGCGCCCAGTACAGCATGATATGTCTCCTTCCAATGACCTGACAAACGTGGCTGGATGCCGTTTGTTCCACCATTTGCGGAAAAAGACGATCCCCCCGGAAGCGCTTTTAAGCATCAGACTCCGCACAGCTTTCATGCGAGGCGTTCGCCTCGCATGAAAGCCCGATCGTCGGGCCTTGATGCGGTCAGGCCGCGGCCTTCGCCTGCCGGTCGAAGAAGAGCGCCTGGCTGATCAGAGCCTTGACCATGTCGGGATTGAACGGCTTGGTCACCAGAAACGCCGGTTCGGGACGCTCGCCGGTCAGCAGACGCTCGGGGAAGGCGGTGATGAAGATCACCGGCACCGGGGTCGAGGACAGGATCTCGTTCACGGCCTCGATGCCAGAGCTGCCGTCGGCAAGCTGAATGTCGGCCAGCACCATTTTCGGACGCGTCTTGCCGAACACGGCCACCGCCTCGGCGTGCGTGCGCGCGGTGCCGACAACGCGGTGCCCGAGGCTTTCGACCATCTCCTCGATGTCCATGGCAATCAGCGGCTCGTCCTCTATGATCAGCACATCGGTCGCGACCTGGCGGGAAATCTCGCTGCTTGCCTGGGCAAGCAATTCGGAGAACTCCTGCTCGTCGGCATCGAGGATTTCCGCCGCCTCGTCTTCGCTGAAACCTTCCACGGCAACGAGCAGGAAGGCTTGCCGCGGCCGCGGCGCGATCGCGTTCAGATTGGCGGCCGCCCGCTGCTCCCAGGCGGTCTGCGCATGCTCCTGCGGCACGCGAATGGCAATCGAAGTGAAGAGCCTGGCAAAGACCTTGTACAGCGCGATGCGGTCGCTTGATGCCTTGGGGAAGACCTCGGTGTCGGCGATGATGGCCTCCAGCATGGCAGCGACCAGAGCATCACCACTTTCCTGCGATCCAGAAACGGCGCGCGAGAAACGGCGAAGGAACGGCAGGTGAGGAGCGATGGTTGCGGACAAACTCATATTTGACGTCTCCCTCAGATGACGTTGTAGCATTTCACAGGCCAGATGGGTCGCAAACCCCAACTGGACCAACGTCGGCCTTCTGAAAAAGTTCCGCCGGGCATGGAACTAAATTAGGAAACGGGCGTTTGGCGGGTTCGGGATGGGCGACCAGACGAGGGTCCGCTTGCGTTGTGTTACGCGGTTCTAGAGCGGTTCGGGTGCTGGAATTAGGGCGAATATGAAGGAAATGTCAAAGAATTCAACGACTGGTGCCGCCGGCGGGCGCCGGAATGGCGGCAATCCGCTTGGACCAAACTCCGAAATCGCCCGCAAACTCAAACAATATTACGACGAGCTGGTCTCCGACCAGGTGCCAGATCGATTCGCTCAGTTGCTTAGCCAGCTGGAAGAGGCCGAGCCTGCCGAGAAAAAGGATTGAGGCATGGCGGCGGTCTCCCAGAGCTTCAAGACCGAGCTGCTCGGTGCGATACCGAGCCTGCGCGCCTTTGCGGTGTCGCTGACGCAGAATGCCGACAAGGCGGACGACCTTGTGCAGGAAACCTTGGTCAAGGCGTGGGACAAACATGAGAGCTTCCAGCCGGGCACCAATCTCAAGGCCTGGCTGTTCACCATCCTGCGCAACGAATTCTATTCGCAGATGCGCAAGCGCGGCCGCGAGGTGCAGGACAGCGACGGCATCATGACCGCCAGGCTCGCCGTTCATCCGGCCCAGCATGGCCAGCTCGACCTCAAGGATTTTCGCGGCGCGCTGGAACAGCTGCCGGAGGATCAGCGCGAAGCCATCATCCTGATCGGCGCTTCCGGCTTCTCTTACGAAGAGGCGGCCGAGATTTGCGGCTGCGCGGTCGGCACCATCAAGAGCCGCGTCAGCCGCGCGCGCGCCAGGTTGCAGGATATCCTCAAGATATCCGGCGAGGACGAATACGGCCCCGATGCGATCTCGGCGCAGGTGACCGGTTCGAACGCCGCCTGACCTGCCTCCGCTTGCGGCGAACGGTCTGTTCAGGCGGACGCGCCGCGGCCGCAGGCTGCAGCCAAGGCTGCGACAAGGTCGTCGCCCGAAAAGGGTTTGCTGACCAGCCTTATCTCCGGAAAAGAGCCCCTGATGTCATCCGAGTCCGGATAGCCGGTGGCAAAGACGAACGGAACGCCCGTGCTGCGCAGCCGCGCGGCAAAATCGAGCGTCGAAACGCCGTCCAGCATCAGGTCGACGACGGCGGCGTCGAACCGTGACGGCAGCTCCCTTTCGTCGACCTCGGTCAATTCTCGGGCGATCGCGACATCGGCGGCACCATGGTCGCGGCACAGCTGTTCGACATCCATTGCGATCAGGAATTCGTCCTCCAGGACCAGGATACGCAATCCGTCTAGCAATGGTGGCACGTGTCGGCGACTCCTATGATTGCCGGAGTCATGCGCGGTATTTGGCTCCATGTCATTTAAAAAAGACATGAACGGTTATGCATCGCCGTGATCGGCGGAACTTCGATCCGGCTGGAGCGTTTCCAGCTACCCGCCGGGGGCAGGGATTTCGAAGAGGGGTCGAGATGTCCGGCCAGAGCGAGCGTTCTGTTCCCAGTCGCCGATATCCTTGCAAGAAGCGCCGGCTGCGGCCGTGGCCGGCCTTTCGCGTTCGAAAGCCAGGAAGGCATGGAGAGCTCGCCCGCCGGGAAGGCTTGGGCAAGGAACGGAGGGTCCCGATCTGAGGGAATTTGACTGCTGTCAATGTGGCCGCGCTTTGGTCTTGTTAAGGAGCGGTCCAGGTTCGGAACCCTTGGCGCGGATCGAGCGTTGAAATGTAGAAAACACAAGGAGTTAAGCAATGGCGACCACTGCCGGCAGAACCGCAACGGATGCTCCCTCCAATTCCGATCTCGAAGCCGATATCCGGCAGCTGCGGGCCGATATCGAGGAACTCACCCGGCAATTGGCCAAGACCGGGGAGCATGGTTACGGTACGGCGCGCCGCGCCGCCGCGGAAGGGGTCGAACAGCTGCGGACGCAAGGCGAGGCAGCGTTCGAAAGCGTGCGCGGCAGTGCCCAGGATATCGAGGCGCAGCTGATTGCCAGCGTCCGCGAAAAGCCTGTGACGTCGCTGGCTATCGCCGCGGGCATCGGCTTTTTGTTCGCTCTGCTCTCACGCCGCTAGCCCTCAGATGGGGACACTGGGCTCGCTGATTTCGGCCCTTGCCTCCGGCGAGGCGATGGCAGCTGTGCGACGGGCGCGAACGACGGCGATCCTCTATGGGATTGCCGGCATTCTTGCGTTGTGCGGCGTCGGCTTCCTTGTCGGCGCCGCTTACATTTGGTTTGCCGCACGCTACGGGCCGCTGGCGACGTCCCTGGGTTTTGGCGCGGGGTTCCTGGTGCTGGCGGCGCTTCTCCTGCTCATCGATCGCCTGACGACGGGCATGCGTGCGCGGCGCCGGGCGCGTCGGCGCAAGGCCGACATGACCGCGGTTGGCGTTGCCGCGGCGCTCGCGCTGCTGCCGGCGCTTGCCAGGAGCAAGGGCGGCCTGGGCGCCGTCGCCGCGCCCGTGCTTGCGCTCGTCGCCTACGCCATCTACCGCGAGAACGTGAAGCCCGGGCCTCAAGACTCTGATCCCGGCAAAACGCCGTAGGCAAGCCGTTCCGCATCCTTAACCAAGCGGCTGATGTCGGCCGGGCAATTTGGCTGCCTTTCTGCCCACCAATCCCAGGCTCCGCGGCAAGCGGCGGCCCGATCCGTGCCGGATCTCGCCGTCGGCAACGGAACCTTCGCAAAAGGGGCCCGTTACCCGACCATGCCGTGACCGACGCCGCCACGCAACACGGAGGCGAATGATGGCCAAGATCGTTCCTGAAGACAAAGCCCGCCAGGGCCGCTGGGGTTGGCACGCGCTGCGGATCCTCATCGCCGGGCTCCTGCTGGCCTTCATCGCTTGGGGCGCGGTCGAGATCTATGGCGAGGTGATCAAGGGCCCGACGACCGGGCAGAGCGTGCCACAGGCGCCGGCGACCGGGCAAAAACCCGCGCAGGGCGGCTGACCGCCTTATTACGCCGCCTTTGCGTGCGCAGTGCTTGCTGGAACCAGCACGTTCAACGCGCCGGGATGAATCTCGACCACCGTCTCGCGTTCCAGCTTGAATAATTCGCCATCCATGACCGCGCTGAACTTCTTTACAGGCGAATGGATCTTGAGGACGGCCTTGTCGGCCTGGTGGATTTCGACATGTTCGCTGTCGCGCCAGCGGCCGCGCAGCATGACGAGGAACAGTTTCGCCAGGTCGCGGCGCCTGCGCGCAACGCTGACATAGATGCCGAGCACGCCCCCAACCGGATTGTCTGCGTAAGGCAGATGGCCCTCGCCGAACAGATTGTTGCTGATGCTGATGCCTGTCGCGCGGGTGATGATCTCGGCCTCGCCGACGGTCAGGGTCACCTTGAGGGTATGCGGGTTCTTGATCGTTGCCCATGCGGCGCGAACGGAAGCCCGCATCTTTCCCAGCCGCGAGCCGAAATCCATCTTCTCCCGAAGCTGCACCATCCTGGCATGCATGCCGATCGAAAACTGATGCACGAAGGGCTGGCCGTTGGCGCTTGCGATGTCGACAGCCGTCACCTCGCTTCCGGCGAAGGATTTCAGTGCCGCATCCAGCGTCTGCGGGATGCCGAGGCCGCGCGCGAAGAGATTCATCGTGCCGGCCGGCAGTATGGCCAAGGCCTTTTTCTTGTTCATGAGAAGCGATGCCGCCGTCGAAACCGTGCCGTCGCCGCCTCCAGCGATCACGACATCGATGTTCGGCTTCGCTGCGGCCCTTTTCAATGCCGCGGCGATTTCGCGGCCGGCAACAATGTCGATCTGAACCGAATGACCTTGTGTTTCCAGCGTCTCGCGCAGACGGTCGGCAAATGCCGAAATATCGGTCGTCCGCAGCGTGCCGCCATCCTGGTTCAGCACCGCAGCAAACCGCATGCGCGCTCCGTGTTCCTTGCAATTACTCAGCCGATTTCCCTGGTCGAACGTGACCCGTCAGCCGCTGGCTGAAACGGAAAGGACCGCGGAAAGGTTCCGTGAATGGGTCAGGGGTTTGGCATGAGCGCAGGCTCGCCTTGTGGGAACAACGCCCCGCTCACGACGTTGTGAGGTTGAGGGATAATGCCGCATTTGGCCGCTTGGGGCGGTTGCGGCATTGGAAATCAGGCAGGAGGAACGATCATGATCCGCACTCTTTTTGCGACGACCGCGCTTGCAACGCTGCTTGCAACCGGTGCTTTTGCACAAACGGCGGTGCAGTCACCCGCACAGCCACCTGCCGCCGAGAACCCGGCCCCCGTGATCCGAGCGGAAGGCTCCCTCATGTCCAACATCGTCGGCGAATCCGTCTATAACGGCACCGGCGACGATGCCCAGAATATCGGCAAGATCGACGATATCGTCTTCGATGCCAGCGGCAAGGCAAAGTCCGCGATCATCGGTGTTGGCGGCTTTCTCGGTGTCGGAACGAAGGACGTGGCCTTCGATTACAGCAAGATGGAATGGGCCGAGAAGAACGGCGACCGCTGGCTGGTGGCCAAAACGACCAAGGACGAGCTGAATGCCCTGCCGGCATTCGATCGCAAGCCTTATGATCCGGCTCCGGCCCAGTCGGCTGACGCCACGCAGCCTTCAACCAGCACGGGCGGAGCCCAGAAGCCGGTGGATCTCAATGCCAAGCCGGCTGAACCGGTCAAGAAGGCGGAAGGCAATCTCGCCACGAACATCATGGGCGAGTCGGTCTATAACAGCACGGCCGACGATGCCCAGAAGATCGGCGACGTGAAGGACATCGTGCTTGCCAAGGACGGCAAGGCCGAGTCGCTTGTCATCGGCGTTGGCGGTTTCCTCGGCATCGGCACGAAGAACGTCACCTTCGACTTCGCTAAGGCAAAATGGGCGGAGAAGAATGGGGATCGTTGGCTGGTCGCCGAGACCACCAAGGAGGAGCTGCAAGCTCAGCCGGATTTCAATCGCAAGGCATATGATCCGGCGCCGGCGCCAGCCAGCGCGGCCGCGAACAATGCTCCGGCCACCACCACTCCGACCGTGGCATCCGCCGACACGACCGCCGACAAGGGAAGCAAGCCGGCTAAGCCTGCGCAGACCACGGCCGAAAACAAGCCGGCGGATACGGGCACGTCCGCTACCGACACGACCAAGACGGCCTCGATCGACAAGTCGACGCTGACCGAGATCCCGATGGGCACTATCCGAGGTGACGAGCTGAAAGGTGCGACCGTCTATGGTGCCAACGACGCCAAGATCGGCACGATCGGCGATGTCGTGCTGACGCCGGACAAGAAGCCGGATGCGGTCATCGTCGACGTTGGCGGCTTCCTCGGCATCGGCGCCAAGGAAGTGGCGGTCGGCATGGACAAGCTCAAATTCATGGCCGACAAGAACGGCAAGAAATATCTCTACACCAACTTCACCAAGGAGCAGCTGCAGGCGCAGGCGGCCTATGACAAGAGCACCTATGCCGCCAACCGCGACAAGCAGAGGATGATGTTGAAGTAGGCAGTAGGCAGTAGGCAGTAGGCAGCAGGGGTACGCTCTCAACAGCTTCCCCTGTTGCCTATTCCCTGTTCCCTACCGCCCAACCCACATGTCCAACCACGCCATCGTCCGTGAGCTCCGCCAGCGCCAGGGACTGGTCCAAATGCCTGGCGCGCCAGGCTAGCATCTTCTCGGCGAATTCCAGGCGCGCGGGCAGGTAGGCGGGGTCGTTCGCGACGTTGGTCAGCTCGCTGGGATCCTTCGTGAGGTCGAACAGCAGCGGCGGCAGGCCGCCGCCGAAATGGACATATTTGAAGCCGCTCGTGCGGATGACGGCCAGGTTGCAATCGCGCGCGCCGATGTCGAAGTAACGTTCTGCTTCGCCGTCGGCGACCGAGCGGAAATCGAATTCCCAATGCGCCTCGTCGCGCCAGTCCGCCGGCTCCTCGCCGTCGAGCCACTGCGCCAGCGACCTCCCGTCGAGGTGCGGTTCGGGTGCTGCGCCGATCAGGTCGAGCAGGGTCGGAAAGACGTCCACGGCCTCGGTGAAGCGGTCGACCGTTGCGCCGGCTGCCGCGCCGCGGCGCGGATCGCGGACGATCAGCGGAACGTGGTAGCTGGCGTCGAAATAGCCGCCTTTGCCAAGCATGAAATGGTCGCCCATCATCTCGGCATGGTCGGAGGTGAGCACGATCACGGTGTCATCCCAGACACCGGCCGCCTTCAGCGCCTGCCAGATGCGGCCGAGCTGCGCGTCGACTTCCGAGATCATGCCGTAATAGATCGCGCGGATGCGGCGGAAGTTTCCGTCGCCCCAATCCGGTACCTTGCCCTCGATGCCAGGAACGAACTTCGTCCGCTCCTGCCGCTCGAGATCGTAGGCGAGATAGGGGTGGCTTTCCGCCTCGGCCTGCCAGCTCGCGGCGCGCCGGAAGGCTGGGCCGTCGGCCGGGTCATACATGGTGTTGTAGGGCTCCGGCACGATGAAGGGCGGGTGCGGGCTGATGAAGGAGATATGCGCGAACCAGGGCGCGCCCTGCTCCTGCTCGCCAAGCCAGCGGATGAATTCGCCGGCCAGGAACGCCGTCGGCGTCCGATCTTTCGAATAGACCGGCGGCGCATTGGTCACATCGACCTTGCCTTGCCCGCTCGCAGGACGATGGATGTCCGGCACGCCGGCGCTGGTGTCGATGCCTTGCATGCTGAGCCAGGATAGCCACTGTCTCTGGTGCTCGGGCAGGAACTGGCGCACGGTGAAGCCGGGCAGCACGCCTTCGTAGCTCCTCAGCCGCAGATCGCCGGCCGAGAGCCGGCGCGGATCCGGTGCGACATCGGTGTAGCCGAACAGCGTCGGGTCATAACCCGCGGCGCGCGCCGACAGCGCGACGTTGCCATGACGGGCATCGAGCGGCGTGCCATTGCGGCAGACGCGGTTGTTCATCTGGTAGAGGCCGGTATAGAGGCAGGCGCGCGCTGGCGAGCAGGGTGCGGCGCCGCCATAATGGCGCCGGAACAGCACGCCCTCGGCGGCGAGCGCATCGGCGTTCGGTGTTTTCACCACCGGATGGCCGGCAGCCGACAGGCAATCGCCGCGCCACTGGTCGCAGGTGATGAGGAGAACATTCGGGCGGCTCACTCGGTTGTCCAAAAGTCTTCTCCTCAGGCAGGCTGCCCGCTCATGGAGCCGAAATTTGCGAGCGTTGCAAGCTGCGGCAGTTCATGGAGCGTGAACGGATACGAGATGGTCGTTCATTTTTATGATACAGTCCATTCTGTGTTTGGCCGCTTTGCGCGGCCGGAGGGCATCCTCATATTGGCGTGGACAGCGGCGAGGGCCGCAACAAGGATAGGGAGCGCAATCATGCTCAATCAGATCAAGGGCCTGCATCACGTCACCTCGATGGCGAGCGATGCGCGCCGCAACAATGAATTCTTCACCAGGAAGCTCGGCTTGCGCCGGGTCAAGAAGACGGTCAATTTCGACGCGCCCGACGTCTATCACCTCTACTACGCCGACGAATTCGGTACGCCGGGCTCGGTGATGACCTATTTCCCGTTTCCCGATATCGGCAAGGGCCGGCATGGGGTCGGCGAGGTCGGCACCACGGTCTTCTCGGTGCCCGAGGGCACGCTTGCCTATTGGGAAAAGCGCTTCGCCGACGAAGGCGTGAGCGGCGTTGCCCGTGACGAAAGCTTCGGCGAGAAGCGGCTGACCTTCACCGGTCCCGACGGCGACAGTTTTGCCCTGGTCGAGGACAAGGCCGACACCCGCGCGCCCTGGGTGAAGGGCGGCGTTCCTGGCGATGAAGCGATCCGCGGCTTCCACTCGGTCGCGCTCAGGCTGAAGGACGGCGGCGCCACCGAGGAGCTGTTGAAGTTCATGGGCTATGAGGAGATCGACAAGTCCGGCAACGTCCGCCGGCTGGCGATCCAGAACGGCAACGGCGCCGATATCGTCGACATCGAATCGCTGCCCACTGCCGGCTTCGCCAATCTCGGCGCCGGCTCGGTGCACCACGTCGCCTTCGCGGTCGAGGATCGCGCCAGGCAGCTCGAGGTGCGCAAGGCGCTGGTCGACACGGGCTACGGCGTGACCCCGGTCATCGATCGCGATTACTTCTGGGCGATTTATTTCCGCACGCCGGGCGGCGTGCTGTTCGAGGTATCGACCAACGAGCCGGGCTTCGACCGCGACGAGGATACCGCGCATCTGGGTGAAGCGCTGAAGCTGCCGACGCAGCACCAGCATCTCAGGCCCTATCTCGAACAGCACCTGCAGAAGCTGGAAGACTAAGGCCATGCGCAAGGACGCTTACATCCACAAAGTGCTGCCCGGTTCGCCGGGCAGCCCGCTGCTCTTCGTCTTCCACGGCACCGGAGCCGACGAGAACCAGCTTCTGTCCTTCGGCCGTGAGCTTCTGCCTTCGGCGACGATCGTGTCGCCGCGCGGCGACGTGTCGGAGCAGGGCGCTGCCCGCTTCTTCCGCCGCACCGGCGAAGGCGTCTACGACATGGACGACCTTGCGCGGGCGACGGCCAAGATGGCCGGCTTCGTCAAGGCGCATGTCGAGGCGGAAAAACCCTCGGCGGTGTTCGGGCTCGGCTATTCCAACGGCGCCAACATCCTTGCCTCGGTGGTGTTCGCGGAGCCGAGCCTATTCAATGCTACGGCGCTGATGCATCCGCTGATCCCGTTCGAGCCTCATGTGCAGGGCAATCTCGCCGGCCGCCATATCCTGATCACGGCCGGCAGGCGCGATCCGATCTGCCCGCCGAACCTGACAACGCGGCTGGAAACCTATTTGCGCGCCGACGGGGCCGATGTCACAGTGGAATGGCACGACGGCGGGCACGAGGTGCGGCCGAATGAAATCGAAGCGGCGCGGCGGCTCTTCGCCCTCGCGCCTTCCGCCGAAGGAGGCAAGAAGAATGGCTGACCAACTGCCCGAGATCGAGCTGGAAGACCGCGGGTCGAAGGGACGCTACGTGCTGCGCGGTCCCGGCGGCGCCGAGGCCGAAATGACCTTCACCAAGATCGGCGAGCACCAGCTCATCATCGATCACACCGAGGTGCCGGACGTCTTTCGCGGCCAAGGCGCCGGGCTTCGCCTCGTCACCCGCGCGGTCGAGGATGCGCGCGCGGCGGGCAAGAAGATCATTCCGCTCTGCCCCTTCGCCAACGCCCAGTTCCGCCGCCATCCGGAATGGGCCGACGTGCTGAAGCACTAGCGCCGTCTTCCCCTTCTCCCCTTGTGGGCTAGCGTGCGCACACATTTGCGTCTGTGGGATGTCAAGCGGAAGGTGGGGCTGCGAAAGGGGCTTGAAGGGCTGGAATCACGTGTGATTCTGTAGCGGCCATTGTTGA
>NZ_JAVIIW010000127.1:0-1377 GCF_033977205.1 Mesorhizobium album
GCCGCACAGCTTGATGCCGCCGGCCTTGCCGCGGGCGCCGGAGTGAACCTGCGCCTTCACCACCCACTTCGAGCCGCCGATCTCGCGCGTCCGGTAGGCGGCCTGCTCGGGACTGTAGGCGAGCCCGCCGCGCGGCACGTGCACGCCATGACGGGCAAGCAGTTCCTTGGCCTGGTATTCGTGAATGTCCATCTTGTCCTCCCGGTAATCTCAATGCGCCGCGCCATGCGCCTGGCCGGCGCGCTCGATCGCCTCGCTCACCACCAGCACGTTGCGCGCCATGCGCTCCGACGCCGCATCGATCATCTTGCCGTCGAGCGCGGCCGCACCCTTGCCGAGCGCCTCCGCCTCCTTCAGCACCTCGAGGATGCGGCGGGCGCGCGTGACCTCCTTTTCCGGCGGCGAGAACACGTCGTTGGCCAAGGCGATCTGCGAGGGGTGGATCGCCCATTTGCCTTCGATGCCGAGGGCCGCGGCGCGTCTGGCGGCGGCCGTGTAGCCTTGCGCGTCGGAGAAGTCGCCGAACGGGCCGTCGATGGCGCGCAGGCCATAGGCGCGGCAGGCGACCGTCATGCGCGACAGCGCGAAATGCCACTGGTCGCCGGGATAGTCGGGGTTGAGGCCGCCGATGTTGACGGTGCGCGCCTTGTTGGAGGCGGCATAGTCGGCGACGCCGAAATGCATCGCTTCCAGGCGGCCGGGCGTGGCGGCGATCGCCTCGACATTGGCCATGCCGAGCGCGGTCTCGATCAAGGCCTCGAGCCCGACGCGGGTCTTGAAACCCTTGGCCATCTCGATCTGGTTGACCAGGGCCTCGACCATGTAGAGGTCGGCCGGCACGCCGACCTTCGGCACCAGGATGGTGTCCAGCCGGTCGCCGGCCTGCTCCATGACATCGACCACGTCGCGGTACATGTAGTGGGTGTCGAGGCCGTTGATGCGCACCGAGACGGTCTTGCCCTTGGCGCGCCAGTCGATGTCGTTGAGCGCCTGAATGATGGTCTTGCGGGCGCGCTCCTTGTCGGGTGGCGCGACCGCGTCCTCGATGTCGAGGAAGACGAAGTCGGCGGCGCTGTTGGCCGCCTTGTCGATCATCTCCGGGCTCGATCCTGGAACGGCGAGTTCGCTGCGCTGGAGGCGGAGCTTCTTGAGGTGGTTGATGGTGTGGCTCATGGTCTGCCCCCTCACGCCGCCTCGGCGACCGGCATCGCGGCCGTGTTGCGGAAATGCTCGATCGCCGCCGCCACACCCGAGCCCGGCGCCAGGTCGACCCCGCAATCGAGCAGCGCAAGTTCGGCGGCGGCCAGCGATCCAAGCACCATCACCTCGTTCAGCCAGCCGAGATGGCCGATGCGGAAGACCTTGCCGGCCACCTTG
>NZ_JAVIIW010000128.1:0-1376 GCF_033977205.1 Mesorhizobium album
GCCGCACAGCTTGATGCCGCCGGCCTTGCCGCGGGCGCCGGAGTGAACCTGCGCCTTCACCACCCACTTCGAGCCGCCGATCTCGCGCGTCCGGTAGGCGGCCTGCTCGGGGCTGTAGGCGAGCCCGCCGCGCGGCACGTGCACGCCATGACGGGCAAGCAGTTCCTTGGCCTGGTATTCGTGAATGTCCATTTTGTCCTCCCGGTAATCTCAATGCGCCGCGCTATGCGCCTGGCCGGCGCGCTCGATCGCCTCGCTCACCACCAGCACGTTGCGCGCCATGCGCTCCGACGCTGCGTCGATCATCTTGCCGTCGAGCGCGGCGGCGCCCTTGCCGAGCGCCTCCGCCTCCTTCAGCACCTCGAGGATGCGGCGGGCGCGGGTGACCTCCTTTTCCGGCGGCGAGAACACGTCGTTGGCCAAGGCGATCTGCGAGGGGTGGATCGCCCATTTGCCCTCGATGCCGAGCGCCGCGGCACGCCTGGCGGCGGCCGTGTAGCCTTGCGCGTCGGAGAAATCGCCGAACGGCCCGTCGATGGCGCGCAGGCCATAGGCGCGGCAGGCGACCGTCATGCGCGACAGCGCGAAATGCCACTGGTCGCCGGGATAGTCGGGGTTCAAGCCGCCGATGTTGACGGTGCGCGCCTTGTTGCTGGCGGCATAGTCGGCGACGCCGAAATGCATTGCTTCCAGGCGGCCGGGCGTGGCGGCGATCGCCTCGACATTGGCCATGCCGAGCGCGGTCTCGATCAGCGCCTCCAGGCCGACGCGGGTCTTGAAACCCTTGGCCATCTCGATCTGGTTGACCAGGGCCTCGACCATGTAGAGGTCGGCCGGCACGCCGACCTTCGGCACCAGGATGGTGTCCAGCCGGTCGCCGGCCTGTTCCATGACATCGACCACGTCGCGATACATGTAGTGGGTATCGAGGCCGTTGATGCGCACCGAGACGGTCTTGCCCCTGGCGCGCCAGTCGATGTCGTTGAGCGCTTGAATAATGGTCTTGCGGGCGCGCTCCTTGTCGGGTGGCGCGACCGCGTCCTCGATGTCGAGGAAGACGAAGTCGGCGGCGCTGTTGGCCGCCTTGTCGATCATCTCGGGGCTGGAGCCTGGAACGGCGAGCTCGCTGCGCTGGAGGCGGAGCTTCTTGAGGTGGTTGATGGTGTGGCTCATGATCCGCTCCTCACGCCGCCTCGGCAACCGGCATCGCGGCCGTGCGCCGGAAATGCTCGATCGCCGCCGCCACACCCGAGCCCGGCGCCAGTTCGACCCCGCAATCGAGCAGCGCAAGTTCGGCGGCGGCCAGCGATCCAAGCACCATCACCTCGTTCAGCCAGCCGAGATGGCCGATGCGGAAGACCTTGCCGGCCACCTTG
>NZ_JAVIIW010000129.1:0-1306 GCF_033977205.1 Mesorhizobium album
TGTCTTTGGAAGAGACCGCGATTTGCGTGGTCGACGAGGCCGGGCGGATCGTGAAGGAGGCGCGTGCGGCGAGCGAGCCGCAGGTGTTGAGCGAAGCGCTGCGGAAAGTCGATCTGCCGCTGGAGCGGATCGGGCTGGAAGCGTGTTCGCTGGCGGCCTGGCTTCACGACGGGATGTGCGCCGATGGCCTGCCAGCCATCTGCATCGAGACCCGGCATGCCAATGCGGCGATGAAGACGATGCCAAACAAGACGGATCGGAATGACGCCCGCGCGCTGGCGCAGATCATGCGCACCGGCTGGTATCGACAGGTGCATGTGAAGAGCCGGCAGTGTCGTCTCTGGCGTTCCCTCCTCGTCGCCCGCCGCACGGTGCTGAACGAAATGCGCACCATCGAGAACGTGGTCCGGGCGATTCTACGGGAGGCCGGCATCAAGCTGGGCCTGCCGTCGCGAACCGCTTTCGCCGGTCGTGTGCGCGAGTTGGCCGGCACAGATCCGGTTGTCATGCCGCTGGTCGAGCCACTGCTGACGATCCTCGCCACGATGTTGGGAGAGTTCGCCCGCCTGACAAAGCAGGTTCTCGGTCTCGTTCGCCAGGAAGAGATCTGTCGGCGGCTGATGAGCGTTCCCGGCGTCGGACCCATCACCGCGCTCGCCTTCCGGGCCACGATCGACCGGCCGGAGCGGTTCAGCCGCTCGAGGAATGTCGGCGCGCATCTGGGCCTGACCCCGGCGCGCTACCAGTCCGGTGAGACCGATATCCAGGGCAAGGTCAGCCGCTGCGGCGACGAACTTGCTCGCACCGCGCTTTATGAAGCGGCCAACACACTGCTTGTGCGCAGCAAAAAGTGGTCGAGCCTGCGCGCGTGGGGCATGAACGTCGCCAAGCGGCGCGGTATGGCCAGGGCCCGGGTGGCGGTGGCCCGCAAGCTCGCAATCATCCTGCATCGCATGTGGAGCGATGCGGCAGAATTCCACTTTGGCAAGGAGCCTGGCGCACTGGTGGTGTAAATCGCGACGAATATCGAAGGAGCAAGAAACCAAGCTTTCGTCCGAAAGGGCGTGATCCGGATCGTTCCCGTGGGGACGATGGGCAAGGCGATCTCGTTAGCAGGCACGATCCTGGGCCAACTCTCCCAAGGTCGTTCAACAGATTGAGAGGCCTCGCTCTACTGACCCCATCATGCGGCGACCTAACATCGACCGCGAAGAGAAGCGAGTGACCCGCGGGGCGACTGGAGTAGGGAAAAATATCACGAGGAGGGGCTTGACCTTAACGACCCCAATCAGAGAAGCCTGCTAGA
>NZ_JAVIIW010000130.1:0-1232 GCF_033977205.1 Mesorhizobium album
ACCAAGAGCGGAACGATGCGATCGCTCTCGGCGACGGCAGGGCGGCCTGCTGCGCCGTAGGGGATGCCGAGTGCATCCCAGGTCTCGACCAGCGCGTCCTGCAGCTCGGCGATCAGCGCGTCCGAATGGAACGGCGTCGGCGTGATGCGCAGCCGCTCGGTGCCGCGTGGCACCGTCGGATAGTTGATCGGCTGGATGTAGATGCCGTGGACGCCGAGCAGCCGGTCGCTCGCCATCTTGCACAGCTCGGGATCGCCGACCAGCACCGGCACGATGTGGGTGGCCGATTCCATCACCGGCAGCCCGGCCGCGCCAAGGACCTGCTTGGTTCTGGCTGCCTGGCGCTGCTGCGCGTCGCGCTCGGCCTGCGAGCGCTTCAGATGCCGGATCGAGGTGGTGGCGGCCGCCGCGATCGCCGGCGGCAGCGCGGTGGTGAAGATGAAGCCCGGCGCATAGGAGCGCACCGCATCGATGACGGCGCTCGCGCCGGTGATGTAGCCGCCGAGCGTGCCGAAGGCCTTGGCCAAAGTGCCCTCGATGATGTCGATGCGGTCGGCCAGCCCCTCGCGCTCGGTGATGCCGCCGCCGCGCGCGCCATACATGCCCACCGCATGCACCTCGTCGATATAGGTCATGGCGTTGTGGCGCTCGGCGAGCTCGACGATCTGCCGGATCGGCGCGATGTCGCCGTCCATCGAATAGACGCTTTCGAACACGATCAGCTTGGCGCGCTCGCGGCCCGCCGCCTGCAACAGGCTTTCCAGATGCGCGACATCGTTGTGGCGGAAGATCTTCTTTTCGGCGCCGGAGCGGCGCACGCCCTCGATCATCGAGGCGTGGTTCAACTCGTCGGAGAGCACCAGGCAGTTGGGCAAAAGCCTGGCAATCGTCGAGATCGAGGCCTCGTTGGAGACGAAGCCGGAGGTGAAGACCAACGCCGCTTCCTTGTCGTGCAGGTCGGCCAGCTCATGCTCGAGCTCGACCAGCGGGTTGGACGTGCCGGAGATGTTGCGGGTGCCGCCGGCGCCCGAGCCCATCTTGCCGGCAGCAGCCTGGAAGGCGGCAATCACGTCCGCGTTCTGGCCCATGCCGAGATAGTCGTTGGAGCACCAGACGGTGATTTCCTGGGCGCGGCCGTTCGAGCGCCAGATGGCGCGCGGAAACTTGCCAACGATGCGCTCGAGGTCGGCGAAGACACGGTAGCGCCGCTCCGCATGGAGCTGGTCGATCGC
>NZ_JAVIIW010000131.1:0-1212 GCF_033977205.1 Mesorhizobium album
GCCAGCCGACCGAGCTCAGCACGACGGCGATGGCCGGTATCCAGGCGATCTACCGGATCGAGGAAGAGATACGCGGGCTCCCGCCCGCCGAGCGATTGGCCGCCCGACGAACGCGGACCCGACCACTGGTGCGTGCGCTGCGACGACAGCTCATGCGCCAGGCCAACGGTTTGTCGCGCCACGCCGACATCGCCAAGGCCTTCGCCTATGGCGCCAAGCGATGGCGCGCGTTCAATCGCTTCCTCTACGATGGCCAGCTCGAGCCCGACAACCTGATCGCGGAGCGCGCCATTCGCGGATTTACCGTCGGCCGACGCAATTGGCTTTTCTCGGGCAGCTTCGCCGCGGCCGAGCGGTCAGCGGTCGTGCTCAGCATCATAGAAACCTGCAAGCTCTGCGGCGTCGATGCCGAAGCCTACATGGCCGATGTCACCGAGCGCATCCAGAACGACTGGCCAGCCTCGCGCTGGGACGAGCTGATGCCGTGGAACTGGGTGCGCCGCCAAGAGATGCCGCTCCCCTTGGCGGCATGAGCGCGCTCGATGACATGGCGCTGTCGGACGAGGCGCTCGAGGCCTGGATGGCCGCCAAGGCCAACCCCCGCCCGCTGGTGCGGACCATGTCGGCGCTGGATGGCTTCGTAACGGCATCGGTCACCGGGCCGCGGTTCGCGGACCCGCAAGACTGGATGTGCCCGGTCATGGGGTTGCCGCGCGACGTCCTGGCCAAGGGCTCCACAATCGATCACGCCGTGTTTGCCAGCCTCGCCAGGATCCACAACCGGATCAACGAGACGCTGTTCGACAGACCGCAGGATTATGCGCCCCGCTTCACCACCAAGCCCAGCGGCGGCATCGACCCGCGGCCATGGTGCCAGGGGTTCTACGCGGCCATGAACCTCAACATCAAACGCTGGAAACGGCTACTCGACCTCAAGAACCCCAACCATGGCCTGCTGCTGCCGATCCTGATCTACTGCGTCGACAAAAAGGGGCGGCCCGTCCTCGGCAAGCCCAGGCCGGGGCCCGAGACCGCGCGCTTCATCGAGCACGAGGCGTACAAAGACATTGCCCTCGTCATCCCCGCCCTCCGCAAACTCCACTATGTCACCCGTTATCATAACCCGCAGTGATCGCCGCCGGCGCCGACTAACGGCTGACCGCCATACAAGCATCAGGCGACTTCGGGAAGGCGCCTTGGCGCATCGCTTAC
>NZ_JAVIIW010000132.1:0-1200 GCF_033977205.1 Mesorhizobium album
TGCACGAGTTGCATGACCCTGGTGGCGACGATCAACGCGGCGGCGGCCAGGCGCTCGAGCGCATCGCCATCGGCGATCAAGCTTTCCTCCAGATCGATGGCCTGCGACTTCATGGTTCTAAACAACTGCTCGACGCTCCAGCGCGAGCGATAGAGATCGACAATGCGGCAGGCATCGGCGCATGTTTCGACGGTATGGGTGGTCAACAGCCGCCAGATCACCGCTTCCTTCGGCGAAGGTGGCTCGATCTCGCGCACTTCCACCATGTTGAGCGTGCGTTCGCGGGGATCGCGGCGATCGGCACCAAGACGCGGCTGGCGCAAACTCACCGCGGCGAAGCGAACGGCCAGCTCGACGGTGCGTCCCGGCCGGCCGGGACGTGCCTGCAGCTCGAAGGCGATGCGGCCGGCTTCCGGCGTCTTGGCGATCGCGCTGAACAGGCGGCCCTGCTCGCCCAAGGCCCGATCTCGCACGGCGCGGATGAGCACATGGGTGCGCTCGTCGGGCAGCCTTGCAAACACTTCGTAGATGTCGGCCTCGCGGTCCCCGATCACGGTGGCCAACGGCGTGTCGGTCAGCGCCTGGCGCGCCGCCTTGGCCGCGGCAATCCATTTGTAGCTTTCCTTGTCTTCGATCGGCAGTGCCTGGTAGTCATCCGCCTTCTTTCCCTCGCGCCGCCAGATCGTGGCGGCTGCAAGGCCAAGAACCGAGCCGTCCGCGGCATCCACGGCCAGCGCCGGATGCACGAACAGCCCGACATCCTTGCCATTGCCGACGCGACCGAGGCCCCGCTTGCGCAAGCTCTTGGCCGCATAGTTGATCTCGCTGCTATCCTCGATGAGCAAAACATGGCGGCCGGCCGCTGCTTCGGCCGTTCGGGCTGCCGCCGTGCGGATAATCTCTTGCTTGCTCACGTGGCGATTGCGAAACAGGCGCGTGAACGCAACCTTTTCTGCGCGCGTGTCGGCCACCCGGCGCATCCCCGCGCTGACGCGCGCAAGCATGCGCTCCAGAACCATGCTCCCCTTTTTTGCAGGCGCAGGTCGCCGAAGTATCCAAGCAGCAAAGCCATCGTCGAAACCTCCAGAATCAACAATGGCCGCTACAGAATCACACGTGATTCCAGCCCTTCAAGCCCCTTTCGCAGCCCCACCTTCCGCTTGACATCCCACAGACGCAAATGTGTGCGCACGCTAGCCC